>JALSHN010000147.1 GCA_026982215.1 Gammaproteobacteria bacterium | reverse complement strand
ACCGCCGGCCAAAATATTTCCAACGTTAACACCCCGGGCTATTCCCGCCAGCGGGTGGATCTGGCCACCCGTTATCCCAACCCCTCCGGGGCCGGTTTTCTCGGCAACGGGGTGGAGGTGACCGGTATCCGGCGCATCTTCGATGAGTACGCCGCCCGCCAATTGCGCGATACCACCACCGGAGTCAATTATTTCCGTACCTACGAGGATTTCTCCTCCCAGGTGGACAACCTGTTGGCCGACGACGCCGCCGGCCTTTCCCCGGCATTGAGCGATTTTTTCGACTCGGTCCAGGGCGTGGCCGACGATCCCACCTCCAACCCCGCGCGGGCGGTGATGCTCACCAACGCCCAGTCCCTGGTGGACCGTTTCGAGACCATGGAACAGTGGCTCGCCGAGTTGCGCGAGGCCAGCAACGGCCAGATCAAGAGCTATGTCTCCGAGATCAACGACCTGGCCCGCTCCATCGCCGATCTCAACCAGCAGATCGTGGTGGCACGGGGGCTGGGTGGGGGCAATGATCCCAACGACATGCTCGACCAGCGCGACTACCTCATCGACCAGTTGTCCGAGAAGATCGGGGTGACCACCGTGCCCCAGGACGACGGCTCGGTGAATGTCTTCATCGGCAACGGCCAGAGCCTGGTGCTCGGTTTCTCCTCGATGCAGTTCGAGGCCCGCCCCGACCCCAACGATCCCAGCTTCATCGAAGTGGCCTACGTGGATCCCGGTGCCGGGGCGCTGATCCCCATCTCCAAGATGATCACCGGCGGCCAACTGGGCGGGGTGCTGGCCTTTCGCGAAGAGGTGTTGAAACCCAGTTTCAACGGCCTGGGGCGGTTGGCGGTGGGGCTGGCGATGAGCTTCAACGACCAGCACCGCAAGGGCATGGATCTCAATAACAATCTCGGGGGGGATTTCTTCGTCGAGCCCACCCCGGAGGTGGCCGCCAGCGTCTACAACACCGGCAGCGGCACGGTGAGTGTCACCTTCGACCGTCAGCCGGGGATCAACGACATCACCGACCTCACCACCGCCGATTACCAGCTCACCTATCTCGCCTCCGGCGATTACGAACTGAAGAACCTGGAGACCGGCACCACCACCACCCTGGCCGCCGCCTCGGGGCCGGTGTACGCCGTGGACGGGCTCTCCATCGACGTCACTGGTTGGACCCCCAACGTGGGCGACGAGATCTTCATACGCCCCTTCCGCGGTGCCAGCCGCCAGATCGCCCTGGCCTTCGACGACCCCAACCGCATCGCCGCCGCCGGCCCCTTGCGCACCAATCCCGATCCCATCAGCCCGGAGATCGGCAACCAGGGCGAGGCCGCGATCAGCGAGGCGCGCATCCTCGATCCCACCGACCCCCTGTTCCTCACCCCGGTGAACATCGACTTCCGCACCTCGGCTGGTGGCACCGCCCCGTACGCCGACGAATACTCCGTGGACGGCGGCACCACCTGGCTGCCCTACACCGATCCCACCACCATCACCCTCAACGGCTGGGAGGTGGACATCACCGGCACCCCGTGGAACGGCGATCGCTTCGTGGTCGAGCCCAACACCAACGGCTCGGGTGACAACACCAATGCCCTGGCCCTGGCCGAACTGCAGCTCACTGGGACGTTGGTCGGGGGCACTGCCACCTACCAGGATGCCTATACCGAATTGGTGGTGGACGTGGGCAACAACACCCGCCAGGCGCAGATCAACATGCAGGCCCAGGAGGCCTTGCAGAGCACGGCGCGGGCGCGCAAGGAATCCATCTCCGGGGTGAATCTGGATGAAGAGGCGGCCAACCTGATGCGTTTCCAGCAGGCCTATGCCGCCGCCGCCCAGGTCATCAGCACCGCCGATACCCTGTTCCAGACCCTCATCAACGCGGTGAGGAGGTAAGCCATGCCCTCACGCATCTCCACCAGCCAGGTCTCCCTCTACTCGCTGGAGACCATGCTCAAGAACCAGAAAGAGCTCTCCCGCACCCAATTGCAGATCTCCACCGGCAAGCGCATTCTCGCCCCGGCCGACGATCCCTACGGTTCTTCCCGCTTGCTGGACCTCAAGGAGACGGTGGCCATCAACGAGCAATACCAGATCAACGCCAACCAGGCCAAGAACCGCCTCAACCTGGAAGAGGGGGTGTTGGAGGGGGTGAGCAACGCCATCCAACGCATCCGCGAGCTGGCCATCCAGGCCAACAACGACAGTCAGACCCGCGAGAGCCGCAACTTCATCAGCCAAGAGATCGAAAAGCTGTTCGATCAGATCCTCGACCTGGCCAACTCCACCGACGCCAACGGCGAATACCTCTTTTCCGGCTACCAAGGCAAGACCCGCCCCTTCGCCCCCGACATCAACGGCCAGGTGCAATACTACGGCGACGACGGCCAACGCCAGCTCAAGATCGGCACCGCCACCTCGGTGGAGGTCTCCGATTCCGGGGCGGACGTGTTCATGGCGGTCAAGAACGGCAACGGCACCTTCACCACCCGCGAGGGGGCCAACAACCTGGGTTCAGGCGTCATCGACCCCGGCTCGGTGATCGGCAACTACATCCCCGACGACTACACCATCAAGTTCATCCCCCCCTCCAACCCCGCCGACCCCACCGCCCCGCCGGAGTATTACGTCTTGAACGGCAACGGTGAGGTGATCGTCGCCGGCTCCGGAGTCACCCCGCCGGGGGGGGCGCCGCTCTATCCCGACGAGGCCACCTTCCTCGCCGCCGTGGCCGGGGGCACTGATACCGGCGTGCCTTACCAGGAATTCGAGTCCATCGCCGGGCTGGACCAATACGGCATCCAGGTGCATCTGCTGGGTACCCCGGACACCTCCACCACCCCGGGCGACAGCTTCACCCTCTCGCCCTCGCGCAACCAGAGCCTGTTCACCACCGTGCGCAACCTCATCGACACCCTGGACATCGCCCCGGTGGACGATGCCGCCAGCGCCCGGTTCCACAATGCCATGAACCGCGCCATCATCGATCTGGACCAGAACCTGGGCAAGATCCTCGAGGTGCGGGCCCGGGTGGGGGCACGGTTGAACACCGTGGACAAACAACTGGACATCAACGAGAGCTTCACCCTGCAGATGAAACAAGGGGTCTCCGAGATCGAAGACCTGGACTACGCCGAGGCGGTGACCCGGCTGAACCTGCAACTGGTGGGCCTGCAAGGGGCCCAGCAGACCTACATGAAGATCCAGGGCCTCTCCCTGTTCAACTACCTACGCTGAGCCAGGTCTGATCCCATTCCCGAGTCAGCAGGCGGGCCAGCCGGGCCGCCTGGCCGGCCCAGCCGTCTTGGCCCTGGCGCAACAGCCGTACCTGGAGATACCAGGGGCTCCAGTGCTCGCCGAACCAGCGCCAACCCGGATTGGCGGGAAGGATCAACACCACGCGCGCCCCCAAGGCTCCGGCCAGATGGGCGGTGGTATTGCTCAGGGTCACCACCCCGTCCAGGACCGCGATCAAGGCGGCCAGGGATTCCAGGTCGTTCTTGGCATCCAGATCGGGGAAGTGGCGCAGGCCGGCAGCGTGCAACTGAGGTCGCAGGGGCTCGTCGTCGTATTGCAGATCCAGCCAGTGAA
>JALSHN010000146.1 GCA_026982215.1 Gammaproteobacteria bacterium | reverse complement strand
GAGTTCGTACATGGAATAGAAGGTGGCCACTTCGTAGACCGAGATGGCCGGCATCGCCAGATACTCGGCGATGGCATCCATGATCTCGGTGGTCAACCAGCCCTTTTCCTCCTGGGCGATCCGCAAAGCGGCCATCACCGCCGACTGGCGCTGCTCGTCCGGATATTTGGCGATCCAGCGATCAATGTCGGCGATGGATTCCGGGCTCAAGATCTCCTGAAGGGTGCTCATCAGCGATCGATCTCCCCAAAAACGATGTCGAGGGTGCCGATGAGGGTCACCACATCGGCCAGCATGTGCCCGCGGGCCAGCTCATCCAGGGCGGAGAGATGGGCGAATCCCGGCGCCCGCACCTTCACGCGGTAGGGTTTGTTGGCCCCGTCGGAGACCAGATAGACGCCGAACTCCCCCTTGGGGTGCTCCACGGCGGCATATACCTCGCCCTCGGGCACACAATAGCCCTCGCTGAACAGCTTGAAGTGATGAATCAAGGCCTCCATGCTCTCTTTCATCTCCGCCCGCTTCGGCGGGGCGATCTTGTGGTCCTCGATCATCACCGGGCCCGGATTTTCCTTGAGCCACTTGACGCACTGTTTGATGATGCGGTTGGACTGGCGCATCTCCTCGATGCGTACCAGATAGCGGTCGTAGGTATCGCCGTTCACCCCCACGGGGATGTCGAACTCCAAACGATCATAGACGGCATAGGGCTGTAGCTTGCGCAGGTCCCAGGCCACCCCGGAACCCCGCAGCATGGGACCGGTGAGCCCCAGCTGCAGAGCCCGCTCCGGACTCACCACCCCGATACCCACCGTCCGCTGTTTCCAGATGCGGTTCTCGGTGAGCAGGGTTTCGTATTCGTCCACGTAGGTGGGAAAACGCTCGGTGAAGTCCTCGATGAAATCCAGCAGGGTGCCTTCCCGGTTGCGGTTGAGACGGCGCACGTCCGCCTCGCTGTGCCACTTGGAGGGTTTGTATTTGGGCATGGAGTCCGGCAGATCGCGATAGACACCGCCGGGACGATAATAGGTGGCGTGCAAACGGGCACCGGAGACGGCCTCATAGCAATCCATGAGGTCCTCGCGCTCACGGAAGGCATAGAGGAACACCGTCATCGCACCGATATCCAGGGCATGGGCCCCCACCCACATCAGGTGGTTGAGGATGCGGGTGATCTCGTCGAACATCACCCGGATGTACTGGGCACGGATGGGCGGCTCGATCCCCAACAGCTTTTCGATGGCCATCACATAGCCGTGTTCGTTGACCATCATGGAGACATAGTCGAGCCGGTCCATGTAACCGATGCTCTGATTGAAGGGTTTGGTCTCGGCCAGTTTCTCGGTGGCCCGGTGCAACAGGCCGATGTGGGGATCGGCACGCTCCACCACCTCGCCGTCCATCTCCAGCACCAGACGTAACACCCCATGGGCGGAAGGGTGCTGGGGACCGAAGTTGAGGGTGTAATTCTTGATCTCGGCCACGGATCAGGCCTCCTCTTGATCACGCAGGTAACGATGGTCCTCGCGGATCACCCGGGGGACGAGCACCCGGCGCTCCAATTGCACCGGCTCATACACCACCCGTCCCTTGTCCGGGTCGTAACGCACCTCCACGTAGCCCTCCAAAGGGAAGTCTTTACGGAAGGGATGGCCGATGAACCCGTAATCGGTGAGAATGCGCCGCAGATCGGGATGGCCCTCGAAGACGATACCGAAGAGATCGAAACACTCCCGCTCGAACCAGTTGGCGCCGTTCCAGATCTCGGTGACGGTGGGCACCATGGGCAACTCGTCGTCGGCCACCGGCAGCTTCAACCGCAGGCGCTGATTCAGACTCACCGACAACAGGTGGTAGACCACCACGAAGCGGCTGCCGCGCCAGTTGCCAATCCCCTCCTCCACCGTCTCCACCGCACGACTGAAACCGTGCTCGGTGGCCGACTCCCCCTCCCATTCGCTGCGACCGTAATGGAGGTAATCGACACCACAGAGGTCCACCAACTGCTCGAATTTCAGTCCCTCGGCATCCCGCAGGGTCTGGCAGACCTCGAGGAGATCGTCGGCGGACACCGCGAAGGTGGGGCAATCGATGGCACCGTCCACCACTTCCAGGCGCCCCTGAGTGGCCTCCAGCACGCGTTGGGTCAATTCAGCAAACTCAGCGGACATGAAACCACCTCATCGGGCAATGGTGCAGGTACGGCGGATCTTGTTCTGCAACTGGATGATGCCGTAGAGCAGCGCCTCGGCGGTGGGCGGACAGCCGGGCACATAGATGTCCACCGGCACGATACGGTCACAGCCACGGACCACCGAATAGGAATAGTGGTAATAACCGCCACCATTGGCGCAGGAACCCATGGAGATCACCCAGCGCGGCTCGGACATCTGGTCGTAGACCTTGCGCAGCGCCGGCGCCATCTTGTTCACCAGGGTACCGGCGACGATCATCACGTCCGACTGGCGCGGGCTGGGGCGGAAAATGACCCCGAAGCGGTCGAGATCGTAACGCGAGGCCCCGGCATGCATCATCTCCACCGCACAACAGGCCAACCCGAAGGTCATGGGCCACAGGGAGCCGGTACGCGCCCAGTTGATGAGCTTGTCGGCGGTGGTAGTGACCACCCCCTTCTCAAGTACGCCTTCTATTCCCACTCCAGCGCCCCCTTCTTCCACTCATAGGCAAAACCCACCACCAGGATGCCGAGGAAGACGACCATCCCGAAGTAACCGAACCACCCCAGCTCCCCGAGCACCACGCCCCAAGGAAAAAGGAAAGCAATTTCGAGATCGAAAATGATGAACAGGATCGCCACCAGATAGAAGCGCACGTCGAAACGCATGCGCGAGTCTTCGAAGGCCTCGAAACCGCACTCGTACGGTGAGAGTTTCTCCGCGTCGGGATGCTTGGGACCGAGGAAGTAACTGGCGAGGATGGGTACGCCACCGAACAGCACACCCAGGACGAGAAAAATCAGAATAGGCAGGTAGTTCTCGAGCATACCCCCCCCTCGTAAGCTCGCAGTCTCAACAAGGGCGGCGCAACCGCCGCCCGCAATCAATTTTCAAGCCGCAACACAATCAAGACGTCGCGTATTTCTAATAATGTTGGTGCCGAAGGCCGGACTCGAACCGGCACGGCTTTCGCCACCGCCCCCTCAAGACGGCGTGTCTACCAATTCCACCACTTCGGCAAATTCGTCTTTCGCCTACTGGCTCACACCCTCTTCTTCCATCATGGGCACGTCCGCGGGCGTATTCCCCGTCGCCGGCGCCGACTCGGCGCCGGCACTGGGCAGCCCGCTTTCCACCACGCTGCTCTGCTCGATGTTCTGCGCCGAGAGATAGGCCAGCAGCAAACTCAGCACGAAGAACAGGGTCGCCAGAATGGCCGTGGCACGGGTGAGGAACGAGGCCGAACCACGGCTGCCGAACATGGTCTGCGAGGCACCACTGCCAAAGGCGGCACCCACCTCGGCCCCCTTGCCGTGCTGCAGCAACACCAGCACGACGAGAGCGATGCAGACCACGAGAAACACAAAGAAAACAACAGTATACATGAAAGCCTCTTAAACCGCGGCTGAACGACAAATGGTCGTGAACTCGGCCACATCCAGCGAGGCCCC
>JALSHN010000145.1 GCA_026982215.1 Gammaproteobacteria bacterium | reverse complement strand
TCCGGGCAGGCGGCGCAGGGCCTTTTTCACGGTGAGGGGACACATGCGGCAGGTCATGCCATCGACCTCCAGGGTGACGGTGCGCAGACCGTCCTGGGCATGACCGCCTTCATGGGCCAGGGCCAGGGCCAGCCCTCCCCCCAGACTCAGCAGACAGAGCAACAACAGGCGGTGAAGGGTCTTCATGACGTTTCTCCCCGATTTCAAGGGGATTTCAATGGGCTTCCAACCGGGTTTGAGCGGGGTTTTCTTCAGCGCTCAGGAGTCCAGCAGCCACACCCCCCCACCAGGGAAAGCTGATCACCGCCACTACCGCCACGGTGACCCACCAGAACAGCCGCCGCTGGCCGCGAAGCCCATCGTCGGTGGCGCACACCGCACCCTCCTGGCAGCGGCGGGGCAGGATGTAGAGCCGACGGTAGGCGATCCCCAGGAAGGCCAGCGCCAGGAGGATGAACAATGGCCGCAGGGGCTCCAGCTTGCTGAAGGTGGAGAGCCAGGAACCACCCAGGCCGAGGCTGAGCAGGACCAAGGGACCGGCGCAACAGGCAGAGGCGGCGATACCCGCCAGCAGACCGCCCCACAGGCCGGTCTTGGCTGCCGGTGTCGGGGTGGAGGGGGCATCGTTTTTCTCCCTCACCACCCCGGCGTGGGACGACAAGGGTGACGACGTCTTCATGGACCGTACCTCACAACAGACTGTGGCGATACGGTGAGTCTAGACCCCGTAGCAAGGTACGGAGTCAAAGGGGATCAGGCCCGGCGCCAAGTGGTGCCCTGAGGGCTGTCTTCCAGGATGATGCCGGCGGCCTGGAGCTGATCACGGATGCGGTCGGCCTCGGCCCAGTTCTTTTCCTTGCGGGCCTGGGCACGGCGGGTGATGAGGGCCTCCACCTCTTGATCGCTCAAACTCCCTTCTCCCCCGGGGGCCTTGAACCACTGTTCCGGGGTCTCCCGGAGCAGGCCGAGGCTGCCCCCCAGCTCCAGCAGGCTATGACCCAGGGCGGTGGCCCGTGCCGTCTCGCCGTGTTGCTTGGCGCGGTTGATCTCCCGGGCGAGGTCGAACAACACCGCCAGGGCCTCGGGGGTGTTGAAGTCGTCGTCCATGGCGGCGAAGAAACGCTCCGGATAACCGTCGTCCTCGCCTGCGGCGGGTTCGAGGCCGCGCAGGGCGGTGTAGAGCCGGTCCAGGGCGGCGCGGGCGGCCTCCAGATTGGCCTCGGTGTAGTCCAGCGGGCTGCGGTAATGGCTGGAGAGGAGGAAATAGCGCAGCACCTCGGGACGGTGACGGGCCAGCACTTCGCGCACGGTGAAGAAGTTGCCCAGGGATTTGGACATCTTCTCGTGATCGATCATCACATGGCCCACGTGCATCCAGTAGTTGGCGAAGTGTTCGCCAGTGGCGGCCTCGGATTGGGCGATCTCGTTCTCGTGATGGGGGAATTTGAGGTCGGCACCGCCGCCGTGGATGTCGAAGTGTTCCCCCAGGCAGTGGGTGGACATGGCGGAACATTCGATGTGCCAGCCCGGCCGTCCCGCCCCCCAGGGGGCGTTCCAACTGGGTTCGCCGGGCTTGGCCCGCTTCCACAACACGAAGTCCAGCGGGTCGTGCTTGGCCTCTTCCACCGCCACCCGCGCCCCGGCACGCAGCTCGTCGGGCCGGCGGCCGGAGAGCTTGCCGTAGTCGGGGAAGCGGCTGACGTCGAAGTAGATGTCGCCGTTGTCCGCCTGGTAGGCATAACCCTTCGCCTTGAGGGCCTGGATCATGGTGATGATGTCGTCGATGTGTTCGGTGGCCCGGGGCTCACAGGTGGGGGGAAGCACCCCCAGGGCCTCGGCGTCCTCGTGCATGGCCTCGATGTAGCGCCGGGTGAGGGTGCGGATGTCCACCCCTTCCTCGTGGGCACGGCGGATGATCTTGTCGTCGATGTCGGTGATGTTGCGCACGTAGGTGACGTGATCCTCGCCGTAGAGCCGGCGCAGATAGCGGAAGACCACATCGAACACCACCAGCACCCGGGCATGGCCGATGTGGCAGTAGTCGTAGACGGTCATCCCGCAGACGTACATGCGCACATTCTCGGGGTCGATGGGACGGAAGGGTTCTTTTTTCTTGCTGAGGCTGTTGTAGATGTGGAGCATGGGTCAGTTTCCGTGGCAATGGGCGGCGAGGCGTTCTTCGGCGCGGGGACCGAGCAGGCGCAGCAGATGCCCCAGCTCGGGGCCGTGGGGGCGGCCGGTGAGGGCGAGGCGCAGCGGCAGGAACAGGCCCTTGCCCTTGGCGCCGGTGGCCGCCTTGAGGGCGGCGAGGAAGGCCTTGGGATCGTCGCGATGGGCGCGCAGGGCCTCCACGGCGGCACAGAAAAACCCGGGACCGGCGGCCTCCAGGACCTGGCGGGCCTCGATGTCGGGGGCCTCGGGCCGATGATAGATGATCTCGGCCCACTCCCCTGCCTGGTGGGGAAACAGGCAGTTGGGGCGCACCGCCTGGAGAAACGCCGCCCGATCGACCTCGGGCACCCGCTCGGCCACCCCCGGTCCCACCCACTGCCACCAGGATTGGTCATCCAGGGCATCCACGGCCAGGCGCTGCCAGTGGTCCAGGGTCTGGGACTGGTGTCGTGCCGGGGCGCGGTGGATGGCGGCGGGATCGAAGTCCCGGGCCAGGGCGTCGAGGTCGAGGAGCTGCTCATCGGGATAGCGATGACCCAGGCGGGCCAGGTGGTTCACCACCGCCGCCGGCAGATAGCCGCGCTCGCGTAGCTCGGCCACTGCCAGGGCGCCGGAACGCTTGGACAGTGGCCGTCCGTCCTCACCGACGATGAGCGGCAGATGGCCGTAGCGGGGGGCGGGCAGGCCCAGGGCCTGGAGGATGAGCAACTGCCGCGGGGTGTTGGCCAGGTGGTCCTCGCCCCGCAGGACATGGCTGACGGCCATGTCGGCATCGTCCACGGCATTGGCGAAGAAAAAGGCCACGCCGCCGTCGGTACGCCGGAGCACGAAGTCACCCAGGGTGGTGCTGTCGATGCGCTGGGGGCCGCGGACCAGGTCGTCCCAGGCGATCTCACGCCCGTGAGGCACCCGAAAGCGCAGGGTGTGGGGCTCGCCCGCCGCCACCCGCCGGGCGGCCTCGCCGGGGTCCAGGCGGGCGCAGCGGCCGGAATAACGCGGCGGCTGCCCTTGGGCCCGCTGGGCCCGGCGCTCGGCCTCCAGTGCTTCGGGGCTACAAAAGCAGGGGTAGGCATGGCCCCGCTCCACCAAACCCCGCAGCAGGGCATGATGGCGCTCGCTACGCTGGGATTGCCGATAGGGGCCGTGGGGGCCACCCCGATCCGGCCCCTCGTCCCACCCGAGTCCCAGCCAAGCGAGGTCTTCGATGAGGGCGGTCTCGTACTCGGGGCGGGAGCGCTCGCGGTCGGTGTCCTCGATGCGCAGAATGAAGGCACCGCCGTCACGCCGGGCCAATAGGGCATTGAACAGGGCGGTGCGGGCGTTGCCCAGGTGGATGAGCCCGGTGGGGCTGGGGGCGAAACGGGTGCGGGTCATCGATCAGCGTCCTCGGAGAAACAGGCGGTCGAGCTGGTCCAGGTCCAATTGCACCCAGGTGGGCCGGCCGTGGTTGCATTGGCCGCTGCGCTCGGTGC
>JALSHN010000144.1 GCA_026982215.1 Gammaproteobacteria bacterium | reverse complement strand
CGTCGGAGAATCCCTGATTGCGGTGGGACAAGGGCAGCAGAGGGGCGTTGTGAGAGCGCAGCGCCAGCCGGTCGCGCTCGATCCACACCTGAAAGGCGAGGTTGTGTTCCTCGTGGCTGCCGGCTCCCCAGTCGTCAGGGGCGATGGCTTCACCGAAACGGGACTCGGCGCCCTCACTGAGGGCGAACAGGCGTTCCTCGTGTACTTCGTGGAGGGAAAGGGCCAGCATCGCCCGCGCCGTTTGCGCCAGTTGCGCGTCCATGCGCTCGTTCACCTGTTCGCCCACTGCCCAATAGGCCAGGGCCGCGGCGAGGCACCAGGCGAACAGGGAGATCCCGACGACGCTCAGACTCAGTTCGCGGCGAAGGGATCGGGTCACGGAAAGAGAGTCAGCGCGGCTTGTCGATGATGTAGCCCACCCCGCGGATGGTGCGGATGAGCTCGGCACCCAGCTTGCGGCGCAAGTGGTGGATGTGGACTTCCACGGTGTTGCTCTCCACTTCGGCGTTCCAGGAATAGAGGCCTTCCTCCAGGCGGCTGCGCGACATCACCTTGCCGCGGTTCTCCAGCAGCATCTGCAGGATGGCGAACTCCCGCGGTGAGATGTCCACCGGTCGGTCGTCCAGGGTCACCTCGTGGGCGGCTGGATCCAAGGTGAGGTTGCCGTGGCGGATCACCGGGTTGGCGCGGCCGCTGCGTCGTCGCAGCAGGGCACGGATCCGTGCCGCCAGCTCCTCCAGGTCGAAGGGTTTGCTCAAATAATCGTCGGCCCCGGAGTCCAGTCCCTCGATGCGATCCTGGACGGCGTCACGGGCGGTGAGAATGAGCACCGGCAGGTCGTTTTCTCCCTCGCGCAGGCGTTTGAGCAGCGTCAGTCCGGGCATGCCCGGCAGGCCGAGATCCAGGATCATCAGATCGTATTGGCCGGTCTCCATGGCCAGTTCAGCGGATTCGGCGCTCTCCACCCAGTCCACCGCATAGCCTTCCTGCTCCAGGCCGGAGCGGATGCCATCTCCTAGCAGGGTGTCGTCTTCCACCAGCAATAAACGCATCAATAAAACTCCATCCACGTGGCTCAGGTATTTTTGCCCCAGGATCAAGCCGCGTCCAGCCTGCAGGCTAGGGCGTGGTGATCTAGTCTGGGAGTGGGGGTTGAAAGGGGCGCGGGGTGGCCCCATGTTGCAGAAATCGAGATTAGCGAAAACTTAAGGAGCCGGAACCCATGCGAATGGACAAACTGACCACCAAATTCCAACAGGCCCTGGCCGATGCCCAGAGCCTGGCCGTGGGCAAGGACAATCAATTCATCGAGCCTGTGCATCTGATGGTCGCCCTGCTGGATCAAGAAGGGGGCACCGTGCGTCATCTGCTCAAGCTGGCCGAGGTGGACGTGGACCGCCTGCGGGTGGAATTGGGCGAGGCCCTCGATCGACTCCCCAAGGTCTCCGGGGCACCGGGGGAGGTGCACGTCTCCAACGAGTTGGCGCGGCTGCTCAATGTCACCGATAAGCTGGCCCAGCAGCGTGGTGATGCCTACATCAGCTCCGAGCTGTTCATACTCGCCGCCGTGGAAGACTCGGGTACGCTGGGCGAGCTCCTGCGGCGTGCCGGGGCCACCAAGGGGCTGGTGGAACAGGCCATCGACAAGATCCGCGGCGGGCAGAAGGTGGAGGATCCCAACGCCGAGGAGGCCCGCCAGGCACTGGAGAAGTACACCATCGACCTCACCGAGAAGGCCGAGGTGGGCAAGCTCGATCCGGTGATCGGCCGGGACGAGGAGATCCGCCGCACCATCCAGATCCTCCAGCGGCGCACCAAGAACAATCCGGTGCTGGTGGGTGAGCCTGGGGTGGGCAAGACCGCCATCGTCGAGGGCCTGGCCCAGCGGATCGTCAACGGCGAGGTGCCCGAAGGGCTCAAGGGCAAGCGGGTGCTGGCCCTGGACATGGCGGCGCTGATCGCCGGCGCCAAGTTCCGCGGTGAGTTCGAGGAGCGCCTCAAGGCGGTGTTGAACGACATCGCCCGCGCCGAGGGCCAGATCATCTTGTTCATCGACGAGATCCACACCATGGTCGGTGCCGGCAAGGCCGAAGGGGCCATGGATGCCGGCAACATGCTCAAGCCGGCGCTGGCCCGCGGCGAGCTGCACTGCATCGGCGCCACCACCCTGGACGAATACCGCGAGTACATCGAGAAGGATGCCGCTCTGGAGCGCCGCTTCCAGAAGGTGATGGTGGATGAACCCACCGTGGAGGACACCATCGCCATCCTGCGCGGCCTGAAGGAGCGCTACGAGCTGCACCACGGGGTGGAGATCACCGACGGGGCCATCGTCGCCGCCGCCCAGCTCTCCCATCGTTACATCACCGATCGCAAGCTGCCGGACAAGGCCATCGATCTCATCGACGAGGCCGCCGCCCGCATCCGCATGGAGATCGACTCCAAGCCCGAGGAAATGGACCGGCTGGAGCGGCGGCTGATCCAGCTCAAGATGGAGCGCGAGGCGGTGAAGAAGGAGACCGACGAGGCCTCGAAGAAGCGTCTGGCCGCCATCGAGGAGGAGATCGAGCGCCTGGAGCGTGAATACTCCGAGATGGAGGAGGTGTGGAAGGCCGAGAAGGCCGCCCTGCAAGGCACCCAGCACATCAAGGAGGAACTGGAGCGCGCCCGTCACGAACTGGAGGCCGCCCGCCGCGCCGGCGATCTGCAGCGCATGAGTGAACTGCAGTACGGCAAGATCCCCGAGCTGGAGCGCCAACTGCAGCAGGCCGCCGAGGCGGAGACCCAGGAATTCAAACTGCTGCGCAACAAGGTCACCGAGGAGGAGATCGCCGAGATCGTCTCCAAGTGGACCGGCATCCCGGTGGCCAAGATGCTCGAGGGCGAGCGCGAGAAGCTGCTGCGTATGGAGGACGAGATCCGCAAGCGGGTGGTGGGCCAGGACGAGGCGGTGCGCGCGGTGTGCGATGCCATCCGCCGCTCCCGTGCCGGCCTCTCCGAACCCAACCGCCCCAACGGCTCGTTCCTGTTCCTCGGCCCCACCGGGGTGGGCAAGACCGAGCTCACCAAGGCGCTGGCGGAATTCCTGTTCGATACCGAGGACGCCATGATCCGCCTGGACATGTCCGAGTACATGGAGAAACACTCGGTGGCGCGGCTCATCGGCGCTCCCCCGGGGTATGTCGGCTACGAGGAGGGCGGTCACCTCACCGAGGCGGTGCGCCGCAAGCCCTATTCGGTGATCCTGCTCGACGAGGTGGAGAAGGCCCATCCGGACGTGTTCAACATCCTGCTGCAGGTGTTGGACGACGGTCGGCTCACCGACAGCCACGGGCGCACGGTGGACTTCCGCAACACGGTGATCGTGATGACCTCCAACCTGGGTTCCCAGCTCATCCAGGAGATGACCAAGACCGGGGACTACGACGCCATGAAGACCGCGGTGATGGAGGTGGTGGGTCAGCACTTCCGCCCCGAATTCATCAACCGCATCGACGAAGTGGTGGTGTTCCATCCCCTGGGACGCGAGCAGATCCACCAGGTGGCCAAGATCCAGATCAGCTACCTGCGCCGGCGGTTGCAGGAGCGCGACATGGATCTGGAGCTCACCGAGGCCGCCCTGGACAAGATCGCCGAGGCGGGTTACGAC
>JALSHN010000143.1 GCA_026982215.1 Gammaproteobacteria bacterium | reverse complement strand
CACGATACGCCCCGCCTACACCGCCTCGCGCCGTTCAAGTTCCACCAGGGGACAGCCGGTCATCTCACTGGGCACGGGCAACCCCAACAGGGTGAGCAACGTCGGGGCCAAGTCGCACAACGAACCGCCGTCGATGCGATCCACCCGTTGCCCCACGTAGATCAACGGCACCGGGTTCAGGGTATGGGCAGTGTGGGCCTGACCGCTCTCTTCGTCACACATCTGCTCGGCATTGCCGTGATCGGCGGTGATCAGGGCCTCACCCCCCACCGCCTCGAGCGCGGCCACCACCTCCCCCAGACAACGATCCAGGGCCTCGATGGCCGCCACCGTGGCCTCGAAGTTGCCGGTGTGCCCCACCATGTCGGGATTGGCGTAATTGCAGACGATGAGATCGTAGCGCCCCCCGCGGATGGCCTCCACCAAGCGCTCGGTGACCTCGAAGGCGCTCATTTCCGGCTGTTGATCATAAGTGGCCACGTTGGGGGAGGGGATGAGCAGGCGGTCTTCCCCGGGGAAGGGCTGCTCCTCCCCGCCATTGAAGAAGAAGGTGACGTGGGCGTACTTCTCCGTCTCGGCGATACGCAACTGATGCAGCCCCGCCCCGGCGATATAGGCCCCCAGGGTATTGCGCAAGCGCTCGGGAGGGAAGGCCACCCGCACCGGGAAATCCTCGCTGTATTCGGTGAGGCAGACGAAATCGGCCAAACGGGGATGATGGCGGCGAGGGAAATGGTCGAATTCGGGCTCCACGAAGGCTCGGGTGATCTGACGGGCGCGGTCGGAACGGAAGTTCATGAACACCACCGTGTCACCGTCCTCCATCCGTACCGGACCCTCGCCGGCGGTGATGGCGGTGGCCTGGACGAATTCATCGGTCTCACCCCGGGCATAGGCCAGCTCCAGGCCTTCCAGGGCAGACTCGGCATCGAAGGCAGCCTTGCCTTCGGTGATCAATTCGTAGGTGGCCTGCACCCGTGGCCAGCGTTGATCACGGTCCATGGCGTAGTAACGGCCGATGATGGAGGCGATCCGGCCACGCCCCAGTTCGGCGAAGGTCCGCTCGGCGGCCTCGATGGAGGTGGCGGCGCTCTTGGGCGGTGTGTCCCGGCCGTCGAGGAAGGCATGGAGATAGATGCGCTCGGCCCCGCGATCGGCGGCCAAGCGCAGCATGGCAAGGATGTGCTGTTCGTGGGAGTGCACGCCGCCGGGAGAAAGCAGGCCCATCACGTGGACCGCCTTGCCCTCGGCCACCGCCCGATCCACTGCATCGGTGAGGGTCCGGTTTTCGAAGAAGGATCCATCCTGGATGGCCCGGCTGACCCGGGTGAACTCCTGGTATACCACCCGACCGGCGCCGATGTTCAGGTGTCCCACCTCGGAATTGCCCATCTGTTTGGAGGGCAGGCCCACGGCCGATTCCGAGGCCCGCAGAAAATTGTGGGGATATTGGCGCCACAGGCGGTCCCAGTTGGGAGTACGGGCGGCGTGGATGGCGTTGCAACGGGGGTTTTCGCTGTAACCCCAGCCATCCAGGATGATCAGTGCCACCGGAGCGCGGTGACCTTGTTGCTTTGCTTTGTCGGACATGTCGTTTTCGAGGACCTAGATGGAGACGGCACGGTTCCCTTGGAAGAACTGGGCCTTGGGTTATGATTACAATATTATTGAATGCTGTTTAAATTACGCTTGCGTGACGCCGCTGCGGCCGCCACGCCCAACGAGGTGATCGTCATGATTCAGGAAATCTCCACTCCTCTCATCAGCCGGGACGAGGACATCGAGCGAGCGGCCCAATCGATGAAGGCCATGTCCCACCCGCTGCGGCTGAAGATCCTGTGCACCCTCGGCGATCGGGAAGTGAGCGTACAGGACATCGTGGAGCAAGTGGGTACCTCGCAAAGCAACATCTCCCAGCACTTGGCCATTCTGCGCGACAAAGGCATCCTCGCCTCTCGCAAAGATGCCAACCGGGTGTACTACCGAGTGAGCGACGCGCGCACGCTGCGTCTCATCGACATGATGCGCGAAGTGTTCTGCACGCGCCCGGAATAGTAGCCTCGACACCGGGAAAACTGCGCGAGCAGGTCAATTTTACCATCCGCCTTAACACGGTTGTAGGGGCGTGGGATAATCCGCCGCCTCGCTGAAAACGGTATCTCCCATGAGCCAACTGCTGGAATTCGCCGCCAATCACTGGATCCTGGTCCTCGCCTTCCTGATCATCCTCGCCCTGCTGGTGCGCAGTTTCCTGAGCGATGTCACCAGCGGCGTCAAGAAGGTACCGGTTTCGGAGGCGGTCAACCTCGTCAATCGCGAGGGGGCCCGAGTGGTGGACGTGCGTACCGAGACCGAATACAAGGACGGCCACATCCTCGACAGCCTCAATCTGCCTCTGGGGACCCTGGAGCAGAACATCAAGCGGCTGGGGGAGGACAAAGACCGTCCCCTGGTGGTGGTCTGCCGCAGTGGCCAGCGCTCCACCAAGGCGGCCCAGCTATTGAAACGCCACGGTTTCAACCGCATCTACAATCTTGCCGGCGGTATCCTCGCCTGGGAAAAAGAGGGCCTGCCGCTGCACCGGGAAAAGAAGAAAAAGGCCAAGAAGGGCAAGAAGAACCGTGACTGAGCCGTGTCACGCCAAGGTGGAGCTCTACACCACCGCCTGGTGTCCCTACTGTATCCGTGCCAAGCGCCTGCTGGACAAGAAAGGGGTGCGCTACATCGAATATCGCATCGACCGTCATCCCGAGCTGCGGGCCGAGATGGTGCAGCGCAGTGGCGGGGGCACCACCGTGCCACAGATCTTCATCGACGGCCGGCCCATCGGCGGCTCCGACGATCTCCACGCCCTGGAGTACCAAGGCCGACTCGATGCCCTGCTGGGCCTGACCGCCCAAGGAGAATAACGACCATGAGCGAGGCCTTGCACATCGTCTGCCCCCATTGCGACGCGGTGAACCGCGTGCCGCGAGAGCGGCTCACCGCCCGCCCCAAATGCGGCAAGTGTTCCACGCCGCTGTTCACCGGCCATCCCATCGACCTGGATCAGCGCCGTTTCCAACGCCATATCCAACGCAACGACATTCCGGTGTTGGTGGATTTCTGGGCCGCTTGGTGCGGACCTTGTAAGATGATGGCCCCAGTGTTCACCGAGGCCGCGCGGGAATTGGAACCTTATGTGCGTCTGGCCAAGGTGGACACGGAGCGGGAGCAGGCCCTGGCCGCTTCTCTGGGCATCCGTGGCATCCCCACCTTGATCCTGTTCCGCAATGGGGCCGAGGTGGCGCGTCAATCCGGGGCCATGGACCTCGGCACCCTGCTCCGTTGGGTACGCCAACAGCTGTGAACCCTCTGACAAGGAATCCACCATGAGCGAACAACAAACCCCCGAGCGCCTGTTCCAGATCCAGAAGATCTACCTCAAAGACGTCTCCCTGGAGGCCCCCAACGCGCCGCACATCTTCCGCTCCCAGTGGGAGCCGGAGATCGGTCTGCAACTGAACAACGCCACCACCGACCTCGGCGAGTCCACCCACGAGGTGGTGCTGTCGCTGACGGTGACCGCCAAGCTCAAGGACAAGACCGCCTACATCGTCGAGATCCAACAGGCGGGCATCTTCACCATCGCCGGCTACAACGACGAGGAA
>JALSHN010000142.1 GCA_026982215.1 Gammaproteobacteria bacterium | reverse complement strand
AGACATGAGCGCCAAGACCCCGCCCCCCCGTCGCATCTTCCTCATCGGCCCCATGGGCGCGGGAAAGACCACCCTCGGCCAACAACTGGCCCGCGCCCTCAAGCTCCGCTTCCTCGACAGCGACCGGGTGATCGAAGAACGCACCGGCGCCGACATCCCCCTCATCTTCGAACTCGAAGGCGAAGAAGGCTTCCGTCGCCGCGAAGCCAAGATCATCGACGAACTCACCCAGCAAGACGGCCTGGTCCTCGCCACCGGCGGCGGGGCCGTGCTGCGCGAAGAAAACCGCCGCCACCTGCGCCAACGGGGGCTGGTCATCTACCTCCACGCCCCCCTGGCGCAACTGCTCGAACGCACCCGGCGCGACCGCAACCGTCCCCTGCTGCAGACCGAAAACCCCGAGGCCCGGCTGCGCCAACTGCTGGAAGAACGCACTCCCCTCTACCGCGACACCGCCCACCTCACCATCGAGACCCAAGGCCATCCCCGCCAGACGGTACAACGGCTGCTGCAACGGCTGCGTGCCATGGACGGTGAAGCGGTTTAGAATCACCCTTTCCCCGGCAGGAACCACCATGGACACCGTCACCGTCGACCTGGGCGAACGCAGCTACCCAATCCTCATCGGCCCCGGCCTCCTCGGCCGGCGCGGCCTACTTGACCCCCATCTCAGCGGCCATCAGGTCCTCATCGTCAGCAACACCACCGTCGCCCCCCTCTACCTCGACGCCACCCGGGCCCTGCTCGACCCCGAACGTCACCACATCGAAACCCTGATCCTCCCCGACGGCGAATCCTACAAGACCCTGGAGACCGTCAACCGCATCTACGACGCCCTGCTGGAACACCACTTCGACCGCCGCTGCACCCTCATCGCCCTGGGCGGCGGCGTCATCGGCGACATGGTCGGCTTCGCCGCCGCCACCTATCAGCGTGGCGTCGACTTCATCCAGATCCCCACCACCCTGCTGGCCCAGGTGGACTCCTCCGTCGGCGGCAAGACCGGCGTCAACCACCCCCTGGGGAAAAACATGATCGGCGCCTTCCACCAACCCCGCTGCGTGATCGCCGACACCGACACCCTGAACACCCTCGACGATCGCCAGCTCTCCGCCGGCCTGGCCGAGGTCATCAAATACGGCCTCATCCGCGATCCCGAATTCTTCCACTGGCAGGAACGGCACATCCAGGCCCTGCTGGCCCGCGACACCGACGCCCTCACCCACGCCATCCGCCGTTCCTGCGAAGACAAGGCCGAGATCGTCGCCGCCGACGAACGCGAGGCCGGCGTTCGCGCCCTGCTCAACCTCGGCCACACCTTCGGCCATGCCATCGAGACCGCCACCGGCTACCGCCACTGGCTCCACGGCGAAGCCGTCGGCACCGGCATGCTCATCGCCGCCGACCTCTCCGTGCGCCTCGGCTGGCTGGACCCGGCCGACTACCGCCGCATCGAAACCCTCATCATCGAGGCCGGCCTCCCCACCCGCGCCCCCGCCGACCTCGACCCCGACCGCTTCCTGAGCCTCATGGCCCGCGACAAAAAAGTCCAACACGGCAAGATCCGCCTCATCCTCCTCAAAGGCATCGGTCAGGCCGTCATCAGCGACGACTACGACCCGGAGCTGCTGCGCGAGACCCTTGAGGCCCACCACGCCCTGCCGGAGCACAGCGGCTTGGGGATATGAACGGCACCCTGGCCCCCTACGCCGCCAGCGAAGCCAACTCCCGGGGCCGGCGCCACCCCGAGCCCCCACCGCCCTACCGCAGCGAATACCAGCGCGACCGTGACCGCATCGTCCACAGCACCGCCTTCCGCCGTCTCGAATACAAGACCCAGGTCTTCGTCAACCACGAAGGCGACCTGTTCCGCACCCGCCTCACCCACTCCATCGAAGTCGCCCAGATCGGGCGCACCATCGCCCGGGCGCTGCGGCTCAACGAAGACCTCACCGAGGCCATCGCCCTGGCGCACGACCTCGGTCACACCCCCTTCGGCCACGCCGGCCAGGATGCCTTGAACGCCTGCATGGCCGACTACGGCGGTTTCGAACACAACCTCCAATCCCTGCGGGTAGTGGACGAACTGGAAGAAAAATACGCCGACTTCCCCGGCCTCAACCTCACCTTCGAGACCCGCGAAGGCATCCTCAAGCATTGCTCCCCGGAAAACGCCCGTCACCTGGGCGAGATCGGCCAGCGCTTCCTCGAACGCGGCCAACCCAGCCTCGAGGCCCAACTGGCCAACCTCGCCGACGAGATCGCCTACAACAACCACGACGTGGACGACGGCCTGCGTGCCGGTCTGCTCGCCCTCGAGGCGCTACGCGAAGTCACCCTGTTCCGCGAACACCACGACACCGTCCACCGCGCCCACCCCCGACTCGCCCCGCGACGCACCATCCACGAAGTCATCCGCCGGATGATCAACCGGCTGGTCAGCGACCTCATCGAGACCTCCCGCGCCCGACTGGAGGCCGCCGGCATCCGCCACCCCGACGACGTCCGCCGCTGGCCCGAACCCCTCATGGGCTTCTCCAGCGAAATGGCCGAACTCAACCGCGAACTCAAACGCCACCTGCGCCGCCACCTCTACCACCACTACCGTGTCGAGCGCATGACCGCCAAGGCCCGACGCATCGTCAGCGAACTGTTCGACGCCTTCTTCCACCACCCCGAACTCCTGCCCGACGAATACCGCCTGCGTGCCCGCGAGCGCGAACGGCAACAAGGGGCGGCCGGACGCGCCCGCGTGGTCACCGACTACATCGCCGGCATGACCGACCGCTACGCCATCGCCGAGCACAAACGCCTCTTCGACCCACTGGAACTCACCTGAGCCCGGGCCGGGAATTGCATGGCCCACATTCCGGGCGCCCCCGCCGCAACGCTACAATGACACCCTCCCCAGCGTACGGACCCCAGAGCCAGAACCCGCCATGCGCGTCTACATGCAGACCCCACCCGAACCCCACGCCCCGCCACGTTTCTACCAACTCGTCCTCAGCCGAGACCTGGTCGACGGCTGGACCCTGATTCGAGAATGGGGCCGAGCCGGATCCCCCGGACGCATCAAACGCGACCACTTTCCCGACTACCAGAGCGCCGCGCAGGCCCTCGAAGCCCTGCGCGAGGCCCAGCTTCGCCGCGGCTACCGCATCATGTTCATCCAAGGCGAGAGCGCCCCGCCATGATCCCTCCCGGCCTGCGCTGCGACCCCTTCCCCGAGGCCTACCATCCCGAGCTCTACCACCCCGAGCCGGAACGAGAAATGGCCCTCAAGGCCCTGCGCCACCTCATTCGCTACACCCACCTCATCCCCTGGATCACCGGCCCCCGCGGCATCGGCAAGAGCGTCCTCCTCCAACGGCTGAAGGACCAAGCACCGCGCCAATGGCACCTCCTCTCCCTGTCACTGCAACAGCCCAGCGACGAGACCACCCTGTTGCAACGACTCCTCCACGCCCTCGAGGCCCCGCCCCACGGTGAACCCCTCTACGCCCTCCAGCAAGCCCTCGACCGTCTCAACGAACACGACGACACCCCCGTCGTCCTCATCGACGACGCCCACCACCTCACCCCCGAGGCCCTGCGCCTGCTCACCGTCCTCGCCGTGGGCGACGACCACCTCCCCCCCCGCCTCCACGCCGTGCTGG
>JALSHN010000141.1 GCA_026982215.1 Gammaproteobacteria bacterium | reverse complement strand
GTCACCCGGTCTCCCCCGTCGTCCTTCAGGCGCAACAACAACTCATAACGCGGCTCCGAGCGGCCATGAAGAGCAACGATGGGTAGGTAGTGCACCAACAGGTGCCCATTCTCCAAGGCCTGACGCAGGCGGGGAACCCACTCGCCCACCCACTCAGAACCGGCGGCACGCACCTCCCCCGCACACAGTTGGACCCCGCCCTCTTCCCCACCGCGAACCAGCGCCAAGGCCATCTCGGCACGCTCCACCACCGTCTCCCGTGACCCTTCATCCCCGCGGAACACCGCCACCCCCACCTGCAAGGCAAGGGTCACCGACTGATCCCGGGCGGAGAAGATGGCCGATTCCACCGCCTCACGAACCACTCGAGCCCAACGCAGGGCCTCCTCCTCGCCATGGTCGGGCAACAACACCGCCACCACCCCGTTCCCCAGCCGGGCCAAGGTCCCGCCGCGAGGCAGACGCCCGGCCAGCATGGTCCCCAACTGCTGTAACACCTCCTCGGCGCCAACGACACCCACCTCCTCCTCCAAGGCACACGGCGCCACCAACGCCAGCAGCAGCCAAGCCCCGCCACGACGCTGATCGAGCAGACGTTGCAACTGATCCAGCAACGCACCCACGGACCACTGTACGGCCCCCTCACCGCCGTGCAGGGCCACCACCTTCGCCTCAGGCCGCTGCTGTGGCTGCAACGACAGTTGCAACGCCGGCTCACTGTTCAGCCGGGTGGAACGCAGATGCATCACCGCGGTGAAACGCGAACCGTCACAGCGGCACCACTCCAAAGGCGTGGGCGGCACCTTCTCCCCGTTGGCGGCCCGGCGCAACAAGGCCCGCAGACGATCCCTCGCCACCGGTGCGGCCAAATCCAGCAAGGGGCGCGTCTCCAAGGACCCCGGCTGCGCATCACCGAACAGGGTGCGATAACGGCGGTTGGCCAGGATGTGCATCCCCTCGTGGAGATAAGCCATGGCCTGGGGGTGGGGCTCGAACACCCCGAGAAACAAATCGCCGCATTCACGCAAACGGGCCTCGCAAAGCTGCAGGCGCCGCTCCCGCCGCCCCCGCTCCAGGGTATCCAGAAAACGGTGGCGGAAATGCCCCGGACACTCCAGACTGAGGTGATCGACCACCCCGGCCTGCCACCAGGCCACCAGTGCCTCCTCATCCAACCCTTCGCCGTAGCTCAACACCGGCGGGGCCACCACACTGTGGCGGGCGATGGTTTCCAACAGCGGCGCCGGCGGCGAAAAGTCCGGGGCGTGGATCAGCACCACATCCCACGGCCGCTCTTCCAGCCGCCCGGCCAGGCCCAGGGCGATGGGCAGCTGGCGCAGCTGCAGCGGCTCCCCCGAACCCGAGAGCAGATGTTCGATGGCATCGACCCGCGGCCTCTGGGGATCGAGCACCAAGACATGACCACCGTGCAGCGGGCTCATGGACGCACCCCCCCTGGCGAATACCGGACCGAGGGCCGAAAACTCGGGTCCGACCTATAATTTCCCTTGACCATTGTAAGCTGATCCATCGAACCCGGAGAGCCACCATGACCCTCGCCGAACACATCCACATCCGTCCCGAACGCCCCGCCGACTTCGATCACATCGAGACCGTCCATCGTGCTGCCTTCGAGGGCGAGGCCGAGGCCGCCCTGGTACGTGCCCTGCGCGAGACCCCCGCCTACCTGCCCGAGCTGGCCCTGGTGGCGTTGGACAACGGCCGCGTGGTGGGCCACATCATGCTCAGCCGTGCCCGGCTGCAGGGCACGGCGCAGGAAGAGCGGATCCTGATACTGGGGCCGGAGGCGGTCCTGCCTTCTCAGAGCCACCGGGGCATTGGTGCCCGCCTGCTGCAAGAGGCCTTGACGCGGGCCGAAGCGGCAGGATTCGTCGCCGTGGTGGAGGCCGGCCGGCCTGATTACTTCCGTGAACATGGTTTCCATCCCGCCGACCGCTGGCATTTGAAGACCTCGCTGTCCCTGCCCATCGCTCAGGTCTCCGCCATGGAACTGACGCCGGACACCCTGCCCGAGGGCATCACCGTCGTCTTCCCCGAACCCTTCCACCGACTCTTCAACACGACCTGAAGACCGAATCGCCGGGGGGCGTCACAGATAGGTCCAGATCTCCTCGAACTCATCCTTGTCGTCCCCCCCGGGAGACGGCGCCTGGGGCAGGGAGAGCCGGAGGTACTGGTACTGCCCAAACGAACGGGTGCACTCCAGGGCCTTCAGCAACCGCACCCGTTCCTGCCCCTCGGCACGGGAGAGCAGCAATTCGTCTCCGGCATCGAACAGAGCCGGGGCAATGAGAGTCTCGGGTTGATTCAGAGAACGCACCGGCGGCACCAACAGTGCGGCCTGAGGCTCACCGCGCGCCTGTCCGGCCACCACCCGCCGCACATGCACCGGCTCCGCCCCCGGCCCGATGAGTTCCGCGCCAAGGAAAAAACCACCCTCCTCGTGGCGAATCCAGCGCACCACCCCCACCGCCCACTCCCCCTTGGCGCCCGGATGTCCCTGCACGGCGATGAGCATGCCCACCACGATGAGCGGACCGTCCCCGTCGCCACAACGCAGACAGCACCCCGAAGGGCTCTCGTTGACCAATTCACAGGTGGTCACCCGATAGGGCAGCGGCGCCTCCTCAGCCCCCCCTCCCAAGGTCCGAAGATCCACCGGATCGGGCTCCCCGAGCCGGCTGTCATCCAACAAGGTCTGCAAGGCCGGGTTCTCTGCCAGATCCCAGACATCGCCGAGCGGCATGGGCGGTGGGGGCTCGGAATCATCGACGAACTGCGCCGGCTCGGGCTCGGGCCCGGTGGGCCGTGCGCCCCGGGCCCGCTCAATGGCCTGATGCGCTGCACCCAGCCCGGCCACCAACTGCACCGGAGTCCGTCGCGGGGTACGGGCGAAACCGCGTTTGGGCGGTGCCCCCCAGCCCAGGCACAAACGACGAAACGTGGAAGGCGGCAGACTCTTGCCCACCGAGCAACTCGCCGTCTCCAGGAAATGACGCATCAACTCCGCCACCCCCGAGACATCGAGAATACGCAATCGCGCCAGGCGACCGTCATCCTTCAACGGCAGGTAATAGGCCGGCGGCGCGTCCTCGTCCAGATCCACCACGAACAGACCGGGCGGATGATGTGGGTCCAACAGGGGGTGTAACGCCGCCCGGCGGGCCCACTCGGGCAAATGACCGTTGAGGGTGCGGATCTCCCGTTGCGAAAGGCGATAGGGATTGGCGGTGGCCAGCAGCAACATCGCCTTGTACGACTCGGCCACCGATCCCGCAGGGCGCCGATCGCTGAGAAACCCCTGCACCACCTCGCGATGGAGGCGGTTGTGCTCCGCCAGGGCATAAAGCCGATGGGCCTCCAGCCACACCCCCAGTGGCGGCGCGGCATAGGTGAGATAGGACTGCAACAGCGTCTCGCCGAGATAATGCAGACCGCCATAGACCGCCTTGCGCAGACTGCGCCCGTCGAGCCGCCCCTGGCGCCCGGCCAAGGCGTTTTCGATGGCGATCTTGTACCCCAGGGCGGTCTCCAGTTGCAGCGCCCGCGCCAGCCGTGCCACCTTGAGGCGTTTCTCCGACAACGGCAACGGCTGTTCCAGATAATGCCGTTCCAGCGACTCGGTGACGAAGGCCACCGGTTCCGCCAACACCGAGTCGCTG
>JALSHN010000140.1 GCA_026982215.1 Gammaproteobacteria bacterium | reverse complement strand
CCAACCCCACCCCTTCAGGGCGACTGTGCACCACTCGGGCACGATAATCGTAAGTCCCCGACACCCCCCGCTCCAAGGGAATGGAAACCCGCAACTCCGTGCCCCGAGGCACCCGGAACGGCACCTGAAGCTCCACGAACATCCCCTCCAGACTCACATCCCGGGTCCAGCCGCGGAGGATCCCCACTGAGGGATAATGCAGAAACACATCCAAGCGCAACGGACGGCGCACAGCACGACGTTTCTCCAACATGGCGACCTCCCTGTGTGCGAGCATCAACTTCAATCAATCGACCAGCGAAGAAAAAACTTCACCCCCGGTGGGCGGCAAGGCATAACCAGCCCGCGAAATCACCTCCCGCGCCCGCGACGACCGTAGAAAAGCATGCAAGGCCCACGCGGCGTCGCGCTCCGCCCCCCGAGGCAGCAACACCAAATCCTGCGACAGCGGCGCATGCCACTGCGACGGCACCTCCCAACGAGCCCCCCCACGCCCCACCACCTGCGACATCGCCACGAAACCCAGCTCCGCTTGTCCGCCGGCGACGAACTGAAACGCCTGCGCCACACTCTGCGCCCGCGCCACACGGGGGCGCAGACGCCCCCACAACCCCAAACGCTGCAACACCTCCCGCGCCGCCGCCCCATAGGGTGCCGTACGCGGATTGGCCAGCGCCAGATGGCGAAACCGCCCCGCCGCCAACGCCTCGGGCGACACCGCCTGCTGGGGATCCTTACTCCACAGCACCAACCGACCCACCGCATAGGTATAACGGCTGCCCGCCACTGCCAGCCCCTCCTCTTCCAAGCGCTGGGGCCGCAGCCGGTCGGCCGACAAAAACAGCTCGAACGGCGCTCCATGACGAATCTGGGCATACAGCTGTCCCGACGAGGCACTGCTGATCCGCAGTCCATACCCCGTGGCCTCGAAAAAGGGTGCCTCCAAGCGCTGCAAGGTCGCGAGAAAATTGGCCGCCACCGCCACCCGCACCGTCTCCGCTGCCAGCGCCCCCGAGATCACCCACCACCCCAAGGCACAGTAGAACGACCAGCGCCACGCCCCCCGCTGCCAACGCCCCGAACTCATGGACACCCCCCGACAAACCGCCGCACAATCATCCACCGGCAACGATGGCCCCACCTGTCCCATGGATCGCGCCCGTCATGACGCCACCATCGATACCTCCCCGCGCCAGAACCGGCCCACGGGAAGCGGGCCACCGACCCGACTACACTGAAACGAGCCAACCAGCCGAGCCACACGCAACGAACCCGTGACTCCACGAGGAACCCCCATGGACGCCTACGTACTCGACACCAGTCTCTTCACCAATCCCGAGACCTACCGCCAATTCGGAGAAAACAGCCAAGCCGCCATCGCCGCCTTTCTCGACCTGGCCCAACAAAGCGGCACCGCCTTCTACATGCCCAGCTCGGTGTACAAAGAGCTCACCCAGATCAAAGAACTCGGCCCGCTGGCGGCCCAATTCGAAGCGGTGGTACGGTTGCGCTCACCGCGGAAATTCGATCTCGCCATCCCCGCCGACATCCTTTATGAATTTATCGACGAAGTCCGCCGGCGCATCGACCGCGGCCTCAAAATCGCCGAAGAACACGCCCGACTGGGCAGCGACATCAACATTGACACCGCCAACCTCATCAACCGCCTCCGCGAGCGCTACCGCGAGACACTGCGCCGCGGCATCATCGACAGTCGGGAAGACGTGGACGTGCTGCTGCTGGCCTACGAACTGAACGCCACCCTGGTCACCGCCGACGAGGGCCTGCGCCACTGGGCCGACAAAGTCGGTGTCCAGTGGATCACCAGCGACCACTTCCGCCAGATCCTCGAAGCCCTGGGGCGCATCCACCGCGGCCAGCGTCTCAGCCGCGACTAATCGAATACCAAACCGCCGCTCAACAACTGGTTGAGCAACCCATTGATATGACTGGGAACACGATCAAAAGTCAACACCCAAAACCCATTGTCGGCCTCCAATCCCACCTCCCGCAGCCGCACCTGCCGCCCCGTACGGGCACGCAACTCCTGGAAAAACCCCCGCGCTACGGAGGGATCCCGGAAGCGGCAGCGGTAACGCACATAGGCCTGCCCCTCCTCGCGGAAACGGCGGATCATCTCCGCCAGCCCCCCCAAAAAGGCCTGACCCAACGCCCCGGCACGCGCCGCCACCGCCTGCTCGCGATCTGCCAGAAACAGTGCCAACCGCAACACCCGTGAAGTGAAATATTCCGGCGGCAACTCCATCAGATTGGCCGAATTCACCCCGATATCATCCAAAGAAGCGCTGGCGGTGACATACTTGGCGCGCTTGTCCCGCAGCGAATCCTCCTTGAACACCACCCCCTCGCGCCCCCGTGCATCCAGCGCCTCCAGGATCGCTGCCAGCGCCCCCGTGTCCTCGAGGGCGAAGCGGCCGAAACACGGCACGGCCGGCAAACCCCATTGCGCCACCCGCACCCGCTTCTCCTCATGAGACAAAAACCCCGCCCTCCCCACCGGCATCAAATCGAACACGAACAGACGCACATCCTCGGTGATATCCGGCGGATGACCCGACAAATAGGGATTTTCCGCCCCCGCCACCTCGGCACACACCACCCAATCCTCCTCGACGGGCGTCAAATCCAGCAAATCGGGCAGACGATGCGTGGTAAAGCCACAAACGAAACCACCGCGGGTCAAGGCCAACCAACGCCCCTGCTCACAGACCAGCCGCACGTTGTAACCATTGATCTTCTCCTCGGCCCATACCGGCGCCTGAAACTGCGCCCGTAATCCCGATTCCAGGGCCATGATCCGACCGATGTGCGGATAGCCCGCCACCCAACGGCCGGAAGGGAAAAACACCGTCCCCCGCGGCAAATGACGATGATCGTCACGAAGACGGGCATAGGGCAGGCCATCGAACTCCAGCACCTGCAAACGATCACCGTGCACGGCACGCAAACGCTCGAACATCTCCCGATCACCAAGCCGAAGTGGGAGAATCCAGTGTAGCAACGGGGTGAACTTCCCACCGCCGCCCGCCTCCAACGGCAGGAAACCTCAGTGGAGCACACCTCATGTTCATCGCACGACTGGCCATCACCCTCGGTCTCACCGCCCTGAGCTGGCACATTGGCAAAGAGATCCAACGCAGCCGCCCCATCCGCGAAACCCTGCGCCGACGGCGCGAACGGCTGGCCCGGGAAGGCAAAGGCATGATGCGAGCGGAGCGGGAGCGGAAAAACGGGTGAACGAAAGGCGAAAACGAAAAACCCCCCGTTTCCGGGGGGTCTGTATGGCGTCCCCTAGGGGAGTCGAACCCCTGTCGCCGCCGTGAAAGGGCGGTGTCCTAGGCCTCTAGACGAAGGGGACAAACGCGGTGTTTGTCTGGTGGAGCTAGGCGGGATCGAACCGCCGACCTCCTGCATGCCATGCAGGCGCTCTCCCAGCTGAGCTATAGCCCCAAAATCTCTCTTTCCTGCGGGGGCCAGGCCCGCCGCCTCAAGAGGTTGCGCATTTTAAGCACCGCCCCCCGGAGCGTCAACCCCATTTTTCACCCCCCCGAAGGCCCCCACCCTCACGGTGTCTCCGGGTCGATACGATACACCCCATGGCAACCCACGCAATTGTTCATCAGCTCGACCAACTCCTCCAACACCACAGCCGCATCCCCCAGGTCCTC
>JALSHN010000139.1 GCA_026982215.1 Gammaproteobacteria bacterium | reverse complement strand
GGATCTACGCCGCATCGACCGCGATCAGATCCAGCACTGGCGTGTGGGCGAACGGCTGCTGCTCACCGGTCCCCTGCTCACCGCCCGCGATGCCGCCCACAAACGCCTGGTGGAACGTCTCGCCCGGGGGGAGCCGCTGCCGGTGGATCTCGAGAATCGCTTCATCTACTACGTCGGCCCGGTGGACCCGGTGGGTAACGAGGTCATCGGCCCCGCCGGCCCCACCACCGCCACCCGCATGGATCCTTTCACCGAGCCCCTGCTGGCGGCAGGGCTGTTGGGCACCATCGGCAAGGCGGAGCGGGGGCCGGAGGCCATCGAGGCCATCCGTCGTCACCGCTCGGTATACCTCATCGCCGTGGGGGGAGCGGCCTATCTGGTGGCCCAGGCGGTGAAGTCGGCGCGAGTACTCGCCTTCCCCGAACTGGGGATGGAGGCCATCTACGAACTGGAGGTGAAGGACATGCCGGTGACCGTGGCGGTGGATGCCCAGGGGCACAATCTCCACCAGCAGGGGCCGGCCCAGTGGCAGGTCATCGCCCCGCCCCGCCGTTGATCCCTCAGTGCTTCTTGCCTTCGGCCATGTGGGCCAGATAGAGCGCCAGGCCCAACAGGGCCACCCCGCCGGCGAACATCAGCAGATCCAAGGCGTCGTGGAATTCCAGCTTGATGGCCTGCTCGAAGAACCGCACCACCAGGATCATCATGATCACCTTGGCCAGTCGGGTCTTGAGATCATCCAGGCTGGTGATCATCAACACGTTGCTGGAGATTCGCTGGCTGTCGTCTTCCGATTTGGCGACGTCGATTTCACTGATAAACAATTCATAGAGCCCCAGGGCGAAGATCAACATCACCGCCGCCAGCAGGTAGCCATCGATGATCTCCACCATGTGGGTCACCGTCTCCGAACGCAGCGTCAGCCGGGCCGCACTATCCAGCTCCGGGGAGTAGTAGTGGAGCGCATGGCCGATCATGTAGATGGCATCCACCGTGGCCATGTAGAACATCATCAGCGAGGTCCCCAGGCTGAAGACCACAGCGAACAACACCACGAAACGGGTGCGCCAGATGAACGGTTCGAAGACGCGGTTCAGAAAATCCATGGACGGGTCGATGAGGCTTGCCTTGAATGGACTGGCACTCTAGAGCACCCACGCCGGGGGTGCAAGGCGCTTGGCGCGCGCCCCTTTCACTGGGTACACTTGCGAGCTTTCCCGCTACGCCGCCCCATGGACCATTGAACCGAGGGATACAAGGACATCATGTCAGAACGTTACGTCTTCACCTCTGAATCGGTTTCCGAGGGCCATCCCGACAAGATGGCCGACCAGATCTCCGACGCCGTGCTCGACGCCATCCTCGCCCAGGACCCCACGGCCCGGGTGGCCTGCGAGACCATGGTCAAGACCGGCATGGCGCTGTTGGGCGGCGAGATCACCACCTCGGCCTGGGTGGACCTGGAAGACGTGGTGCGCAACACCGTGCGCGAGATCGGCTACGACGACCCGGCCATGGGCTTCGACTGGGAGGCCTGCGCGGTGATCACCGCCATCTCCAAGCAATCCCCCGACATCGCCAGGGGTGTGGACGAAGGCGAGAACAAGGACATGGGCGCCGGTGACCAGGGCCTGATGTTCGGCTACGCCACCAACGAGACCGACGCTTACATGCCCGCGCCCATCTACTATGCCCATCGTTTGATGGAGCGCCAGGCCGAGCTGCGCAAGAAAAAGATCCTCCCCTGGTTGCGCCCCGATGCCAAGAGTCAGGTGACCCTGATCTATGAGGGTGGCCGCCCGGTAGGAGTGGATGCGGTGGTGCTCTCCACCCAGCACGATCCTGAGATCCAGCCCAGCGATCTGGAAGAGGCGGTGCGCGAGGAGATCATCAAGCCGGTGCTCCCCGAGGGCTGGCTCGGTCGGGACACCAAATACTTCATCAACCCCACCGGGCGCTTCGTCATCGGTGGCCCGGTGGGCGACTGCGGCCTCACCGGGCGCAAGATCATCGTCGACACCTACGGCGGCATGGCCCGCCACGGCGGCGGCGCCTTCTCCGGCAAGGACCCCTCCAAGGTGGACCGCTCGGCGGCCTACGCCGGCCGTTACGTGGCCAAGAACATCGTCGCCGCCGGGCTGGCCGACCGCTGCGAGCTCCAGGTCTCCTACGCCATCGGCGTCGCCGAGCCCACCTCCATCACCGTCAACACCTTCGGCACCGGTAAGATCTCCGAGCGGCGCATCGAGGCCCTGGTCCGCGAGCATTTCGACCTGCGCCCCAAGGGGCTCATTGAGATGCTCGACCTGCTGCGCCCCATCTATCGCCACACCGCCGCCTACGGCCACTTCGGCCGCAACGAACCGGAATTCACCTGGGAGCGGACCGACCGGGCCGAGGCCTTGCGCGGGGCTGCGGGGCTCTAGACGTTTTTTTCCGCCCGCAAGGGCCCCCGCCCGGCGAGGAGCGTTGCAGCAGGGAGACCTGTCAGGCTCGCCGGATCGGGTGTAACGATCCAACGGCGCTCGATCTGCTACCACGGAGATTGAACCTATGGACGCACCCGTGAAGAACCTCGATCCCGACTACAAGGTCGCCGACATCTCGCTGGCCGAATGGGGCCGCAAGGAGATCAAGATCGCCGAGACCGAGATGCCTGGTCTCATGGCCCTGCGCGAGGAATACGCCGGAGAGAAACCCCTGGCCGGCGCCCGCATCGCCGGCTGCCTGCACATGACCATCCAAACCGCGGTGCTCATCGAGACCCTGGTGGCCCTGGGCGCCGAGGTGCGCTGGTCCTCGTGCAACATCTTCTCCACCCAGGACCACGCCGCCGCCGCCATCGCCGCCGCCGGCATCCCAGTGTTCGCCTGGAAGGGTGAGACCGAGGAGGAGTTCTGGTGGTGCATCGACCAGACCATCTTCGGCCCCAACGGCTGGCGCCCCAACATGATCCTCGACGACGGCGGCGACCTCACCGCGGTGATGCACGAGAAATACCCCGAGCTGCTGGAAGACGTGCGCGGTCTGTCCGAGGAGACCACCACCGGCGTCCACCGTCTCTACGAAATGGAACAGGCCGGTCAGCTGAAGGTCCCCGCCATCAACGTCAACGACTCGGTGACCAAGTCCAAGTTCGACAACCTCTACGGCTGCCGCGAATCCCTCATCGACGGCATCAAGCGGGCCACCGACGTGATGATCGCCGGTAAGATCTGCGTGGTCTGCGGCTATGGCGACGTGGGCAAGGGCTGCGCCCAGGCCCTGCGCGGCATGGGCGCCACCGTGTGGGTCACCGAGATCGACCCCATCTGCGCCCTGCAGGCGGCCATGGAGGGTTACCGGGTGGTGACCATGGAAGAGGCCGCGCCGGTGGGCGACATCTTCGTCACCGCCACCGGCAACATCCACGTCATCACCCACGACCACATGCAGGCGATGAAGAACGAGGCCATCGTCTGCAACATCGGTCACTTCGACAACGAGATCGATGTCGCCAGCCTGCGCCAGTATCCCTGGGAGAACATCAAACCCCAGGTGGACCACGTCATCTTCCCCGACGGCAAACGCATCATCCTCCTGGCCGAAGGCCGGCTGGTGAACCTGGGCTGCGCCACCGGTCACCCCAGCTTCGTCATGTCCGCCTCGTTCACCAACCAGGTCATCGCCCAGATCGAGCTGTGGAACCACCACGACCGCTACGAGAACAAGGTCTACGTG
>JALSHN010000138.1 GCA_026982215.1 Gammaproteobacteria bacterium | reverse complement strand
GATTGATCGTCGCGGTGGCGCGGGCATGTTCGCCAATCCCAAGGTGCTGGAGGCGGCCTTCTCCCAGGAGGTGCTGAAGGATGGTTACAACAGCGTACCCATCGAGGTGAGCAAGACCGAGGCGGTGGTGATCCGCCTCAAGGCGCACCAGCCGGCGCGGGTGAAGCCCCTGGAGCAGGTGCGTGCCCAGGTGGAGGAGATGCTGCGGCGCGAGGAGGCGGCGGCGTTGCTGCAGCAGCGAGCCGAACGCTTCATGGAACGGGTGCGTGCCGGAGAGGCCCCCGCGGCGGTGGCCGAGGCACTGGGGGGGCGTTGGCAGCGGTTGGATGGGGTGGGGCGCTCGGGGGTGCCTGAGCTGCCCATGGAGGTGTTGCGCACTGCCTTCCGTCTGCCGCGTCCTGCCGAGACCCCGAGCATGGACAGTGTGACCTTGGCCGGTGGCGATCGTGGGGTGGTGCTGGTGTTCGCGGTGCACGACGCCGATCCGACGGCCCTGGACGAGCCGACCCGGGCCCGTTATCGCGATGCCCTGCGTCAGGCCTTCGGCGGTGATGAGTTCAACGCCCTGCTGCAGGCGTTGAAGGCCGAGGCCGAGATCGAGCGCTATCTGGATCGACTGTAAGCCCGGGGGAGACTGATCCCATGCGTCTGGCACTGCATTGGCAGATCCTCATCGCCTTGGCTCTGGCAGCCGTCGCCGGGGCACTGAGCGGTACCGAGGGCACGCTGCTGGGGGTGCGCCTCTACGCGGTGTACGACTTCCTCGGTACTTTGTTCCTCAACGCCCTGAAGATGCTCATCGTGCCGTTGATCCTCTCCTCCATCATCACCGGGATGGCGAACATGGGGGAGAGTGGGGCGTTGGGGCGCCTCGGCGGTAAGACCCTGCTCTATTACGTCACCACCTCGCTGCTGGCCATTCTGCTGGGGCTGTTTTTGGTGAATCTCACCCAGCCGGGGATCGTGGACGGTGAGCCGGCCCGCGAGGCCTTGGGGCTCACCGCTGAGCTGGATCCAGAGTTGCAGGCCAAGGTGGAGGGCCAGGACATGGGGGCGGTGGCGGAGATCTTTCTGCGCCTGGTGCCGCCCAACATCGTCGAGGCCGCGGCGGAAGGTCAGATGCTGGGGCTGATCTTTTTCGGCCTGTTGTTCGGCTTTTTCATGACCCGGCTGCGGGCGCCGTTGAAGGAGACGCTGTCGCGTTTCTGGAGCGCGGTGTTCGAGGTGATGATGATGATCACCGATTGGGTGATGCGTTTCGCGCCCGTCGGGGTCTTCGGCCTGGTGGCCAAGGTGGTGGCCTCCACCGGCTATTCGGCCATCGCGCCGCTGGCGGTGTTCTTTTTCACCGCGCTGGCGGCGCTGGCGCTGCATCTGTTCGTCACCATTCCGTTGTTGTTGCGTCTGGTGGCCGGGGTGAATCCCTTGGACATGTTCCGCGCCATGGCGCCGGCGTTGCTCACCGCGTTCTCCACCAGTTCCTCCTCGGCCACCCTGCCGCTGACCATGGAGTGTGTGGAGAAGAATGCCGGGGTGTCCAATCGGGTCTCCAGTTTCGTGCTCCCCCTGGGGGCGACGGTGAACATGGACGGCACGGCGCTCTACGAGTGCGTCGCCGCGTTGTTCATTGCTCAGGCCTATGGGCTGGAGCTGGGCTTCGCCGAGCAGTTCCTGGTGGTGTTCGTCGCCTTGCTCACCTCCATCGGGGTGGCGGGGATCCCCGCGGCCAGTCTGGTGGCCATCACCATCATTCTCGCGGCCATGGGCTTGCCGGCCGAGGCGGTGGGGTTGATTTTGGCGGTGGACCGGGTGTTGGACATGGCGCGTACCTCGGTGAATGTGTTCTCCGATGCCTCGGGGGCGGTGATCATCGCCCGTCTGGAGGGAGAGCGTCCCTTCTCTCGTCGTCCTCAGGACTGAGATTTATGCGCCGCTAGCGGCTCAATCGCCGACTCAGGGCGGCGTAGTCGGCTATGGTGAGCTTTTCCGCCCGGGCGCTGGGGTCGATACCACAGGCGCGCAGATCTGCTTCCGTGACCATGCCTTTGAGGGTGTTGCGCAGGGTCTTGCGCCGTTGACCGAAGGCGGCGGCCACCAGACGGGCGAACAGGGCCTCGTCGCCCAGGGGGTGTGGTGGCTGGAGGTAGGGGGTGAGGCGGACGAGGCGTGATTCCACTTTGGGGGCGGGGCGGAAGGCGCCAGGGGGGACGCGGAACAGGGGGTCCACCCGGCAAACGCTCTGCACCATCACCGACAGCCGTCCGTAGGCCTTGCTTCCGGGGGCGGCGCCGAGGCGGTCCACCACTTCCCGTTGCAGCATGAACAGCATGTCGGCGATGGCCTGGCGTTGGCTCAGCAGGTGGAAGATGAGCGGGGTGGAGATGTTGTAGGGCAGGTTGCCGATGAGGCGCAGCGGCCGCTCGGCTTTGAGGGCGGCGAAGTCGAAGTCGAGGGCGTCGGCGGCGTGGATCCGTACTTTGGGGTCGTCGCCGAGCCGCTGTTGCCAATGGGCCACCAGGTCGCGATCCAGCTCCACCAGTTCCAGCCGCCCCACCCGTTGCCGCAGGGGGAGGGTGAGGGCGCCCAGGCCGGGGCCGATCTCCACCACGTGGTCTTCGGGGGTGAGGCGGGCGGCGGCGAGGATGCGTTCGATGATGCCGCGGTCGTGGAGGAAGTTTTGCCCGAAGCGTTTGCGCGGGCGGTGGGTGTGGCGGTTCATGGGGTGGTGCGGGCGGCCATTTCCGCGGCGGTGGTCAGGGCCAGGCGCAGGCTGCTGGCATCGGCGCGACCGCTGCCGGCCAGTTCGCAGGCGGTGCCATGGTCCACCGAGGTGCGGACGAGGGGCAGGCCGAGGGTGACGTTGATGGCGCGGCCGAAGCCTTTGTATTTGAGTACCGGCAGGCCTTGGTCGTGGTACATGGCCAGCACGGCGTCGGCCCCTTCCAGCACGCGAGGGGTGAACAGGGTGTCGGCGGGGAGGGGGCCGTGGAGGGCCATGCCTTGGGCTTTCAGATCGTCGAGGACCGGCTGGATGATGTCGATCTCTTCCCGTCCCAGGTGGCCGTCTTCGCCGGCGTGGGGGTTGAGACCACAGACCAGGATCCGGGGCCGGTCGATGCCGAAGCGCCGCTGCAGGTCGTGATGGAGGATCTCCAGGGTGCCCCGGAGGCGTTTTCGGGTGATGGCGCCGGGGACCTGGGCCAGGGGGAGGTGGGTGGTGGTCAGGGCCACCCGCAGGCCTTCGGTGGCCAGCATCATCACCACCTGTTCGCAGCCGGCGCGTTGGGCGAGGTATTCGGTGTGGCCGGTGAAGGGGATGCCGGCCTGGTTGATGACGCCTTTGTGGATGGGGCCGGTGATCAGGGCCCCGGCCCGGCCTTGCAGGCAGGCGTCCACCGCTTGGTCGAGACAGCGCAGCACATAGCCGGCATTGGCCGGGTCGGGGCGGCCAGGGTGTTCGCGCTGTGCCAGGGGGAGGGGGAGGACGTCCAGGCGGCCGTCGCCGCTGGCCGGGGGGTCTTGGTCCGGCTGCCAGGGGTGGATGGCCACGGCCAGGCCCAGGGCCTGGGCGCGGCGCCGCAGCAGTCCGGGGTCGGCTACCGCCGCCCAAGGCAGGCTTTGGGGCTCCAGGGCCAGGGTCAGGGTGAGGTCGGGGCCGATGCCGGCGGGTTCTCCAGGGGTGATCAGTAGCGGCTTCATGGGTCCAGACGGATCTCGACGTAGG
>JALSHN010000137.1 GCA_026982215.1 Gammaproteobacteria bacterium | reverse complement strand
CCACGTGGTAACGGGAGGTGATGAGGGTGAAGTCGTCGAGGATCTCGTGGCCGGATTCGGTGCCGACGAACACCTGAACACCCTCGGCCTCCAGGCAACGCTCCAGCACTTCCAGCATCTCTTGTTGTTCGCTGAGGCCGGCGTAGAGCCGTTTGAGCCGCTGGATGTCCGCGGTGAGATCGGCGAACTCCAGCAGGTTGCTCTCGCCGCAGACCCGCAGGGCTTCGCCGTTCTGAGGGCGGAACAGGCGTTCGGCGGCCTCGGCGATGTCGTCGATGAGCATCCCCAACTCCTGATGGCGGCGACGCAACTCCTCGCCGATGCGACGGTGCAGCCGCCCCAATTCCTCGCCGATGAAATGCTCGTTGACGAAGTTGGCCACCCGTTGCAGCTCATCGGCGCTGTAGGGGCGGCGGGTGACGAAGATGCGGTTCTGGACTTCCTGGTCATTGAGTACCAGCACCGCCAGCACCCGATTCTCCCCCAACGAAAGCAGCTCCAGGTGTTGCAGTGCCAGGTTTTCCCGCCTCGGCAGGGTGACCAGGCCGGTGAGGTGGGTGATCTGGGACAACAATTGCGAGGCGCGGTCCAACACCTCGGTGGGATCCTGCTCGCCGTCCAATTCGGCGCGCAACCGTTCCACCAGGGCGCGTTCCAGCGGACGCACCGTCACCAGACGGTGGGCGAACAGGCGGTAGCCTTTCACCGTGGGCACCCGGCCGGCGGAGGTGTGTGGGGCGCGGATATAGCCTTGCGCCTCGAGTTCGGCCATGATGTTACGGATGGTGGCGGGGCTGACGTTGAGGCCGGAGACCTCGGCGAGTCGCTTGGAGCTCACCGGGGTCCCTTCGCGGATGTACTCCTCCACCAACACCTTGAGCAGGTGCTGGTCTCGTTCTTTCAGTTCACCGCCGATCCGGGTCATAGGGACGTTCAGGGCCACTTAATGAATGCTCGAACACACTGATTCGAGACGGAGTTTTAGCACTCTAAATATAAGAGTGCCAAGCCGGTATATCAAGACCTGGCACAGCCTTTGCCCGAGGAGCGCACGACCATTCACCACCCTGTCACCACGGAGGGCCCATGATTCCCCCTTTCCAACAGGTCGGCCTGATCGGTAAATACGCCAATCGCGAGCTGGGTGAGATTCTCGTCCAGTTGGCCGACTTCTTTACTGCCCGTCAGGCCCAGGTCTATCTGGACCGGGCCACCGCCGAGCTGCTCAGCCACCCCATCGAAGGCGTGGAGGTGGTGGAGCGTGACACCCTGGGGGCGCGTTGCGATGTGGCGGTGGTGGTGGGCGGCGACGGCACCCTGCTCAATGCCGCCCGCTCCTTGGTGGATCACCAGACCCCACTCATCGGTATCAATACCGGCCGCCTGGGTTTCCTGGTGGACATCTCCCCCGAGCGCATGCTGGAGAAACTCGAAGAGATCATGGAAGGCCGGGCGGTCACCGACGAACGCCTGTTGCTCCAGTCCTGCGTGCTGCGCGAGGGCGAAGAGATCGGCCGCTGTATCGCCTTCAACGACGTGGTGGTCCACAAGGCGGTGGATCCGCGGATGCTGGAGTTCGAGGTGCGCATCGACGGTCATTTCGTCAACCGCCAGCGGGCCGATGGGGTGATCCTCGCCACGCCCACCGGCTCCACCGCCTACGCCCTCTCCTGCGGCGGCCCCATCCTCCAGCCGGGACAGGAATCGCTGGTGCTGGCCCCCATCTGTCCCCACACCCTCAGCCAGCGGCCGGTGATCATCCCGGCGCGCTCGCGGGTGGAAGTGGTCATCAGTGAGCAGGGCCATGGCAATGCCCAGGTCACCTGTGACGGCCAGATCGCCCTGGCACTGGAGAACGGCGACCGGGTGGTGGTGGAACCCTATCACCGCCGCATTCGTCTCATCCATCCGCAAGACTATAATTACTACGCCGTTCTCAGAGCCAAGCTCGGCTGGGGATGACCCCGGCCCATTCCATGATCAGCCGCATCCAGATCCGCGACTTCGTTCTCATCGACCGCCTGGACGTCCATCTCGGCCCCGGTCTCACCGTGCTCACCGGTGAGACCGGGGCGGGCAAGTCCATCCTGGTGGACGCCATCGCCCTGGCCCTGGGTGGGCGTGCCGAGGGTGGCTGGGTACGCCCCGGGCGCGAGCGGGCCGAGATCGTCCTCAGTTTCGATCTGGAGGACCGGCCCGCCGCCTGCCAGTGGCTCCAGGAACAGGAATTGGACGATGACGACGATCCCACCCTGTGCATCGTCCGCCGCACTCTGCGCGCCGCCGGCGGCTCGCGGGGGTATCTCAACGGCCGTCCGGTCACCGCCGCCCAGTTACGTCAATTGGGCGAGCGGCTGGTGGACATCCACGGCCAGCACCAGCACCAATCCTTGCTACGCCCGTTCCAGCAACAACAATTGCTGGATGCCTTCGGCGGCCATACGGCATGGGCGCGGGAGGTGGCCGAACTGGCCCGGGCCTGGGAAGACAACCGCCGCGCCCTCGAGCGCCTGGAGGGGGAGCGCGGGGAGAGGGAACGGCGCATCGATTTTCTGCGCTACCAAGTGGACGAGCTGGAGCGGCTGGCCCCGGAAGACGGCGAATGGGAACGGCTCACCCGTGAACACGACCGCCTGGCCAACCTGGAGGGCCTGCTGAGCGCCGCCCAAGGTGGCCTGGAATTGCTGCGCGAGGGGGACGACACGGTGGAGGCCCGTCTGGAGGCCCTGCGCCGCGCCCTGGCCCCTTACGTCCCCTTGGACGCGCACGTGAAAACGGCGGATGAATTATTGCAGGAGGCCCAGATCCAGCTCCAGGAAGCCGCCGCCGAGCTGGGGCGGGCACAGCAGGCGCAGGAACTGGATCCCGAGGCCTATCAGGCGGTGGCGCGGCGCATGGAAGAGATCCACGACCTGGCCCGCAAGCATCGCAGCACCCCCGAGCGTCTGAACGCGCTGCTGGAGGAGCTGCGTCGGGAGCTGGCGCGGCTGGAGAGCGGAGAAGGCGAGATCCAGCGGCTGCGGCAACAGGCCAAGGATCTCAAGGCCCGTTGGACCACCGCCGCCGCCCGTCTCAGCGGGGCCCGCGCCCGGGCCGCCGAGGACCTTGCCCGCCAGGTCACCGCCCTGTTGCAAGAATTGGGGATGGCCGGCAGCCGCCTGGAGGTGGCCTTGGAACCCCGTGGGAGCGATCACCCCCACCCCGGCGGCGCCGAGACTGTGGCCTTTCTGGTGACCACCAACGCCGGCATGGATCCCGCCCCGCTGGCCCGCGTCGCCTCGGGGGGCGAGCTGTCCCGTATCAGCCTGGCCATCCAGGTGGTGACCGCTCAGCTCGGCGGCATCCCCACCTTGATCTTCGATGAGGTGGACGTGGGCGTGGGCGGTGGGGTGGCCGAACTGGTGGGGGAGAAACTCCGCCTGCTGAGTGAGCGTCGTCAGGTCCTCTGCGTCACCCACCTACCCCAAGTGGCCGCCCAGGGCCACCACCACCTGCGCACCCACAAACACCGGCGCGGGCAAGAAACCGTCACTGAATTGGAGGTGTTGGATCCGGCGGCCCGGGTGGAGGAGATCGCCCGCATGCTGGGGGGGCGGCAGATCACTCGTCGCACCCGGGAGCATGCCCGGGAAATGCTCGCCGCCGTCCGCTGAGGTTTACTCCCCCTCGCGACAATCGGGACACAGCCCGAAGATGTAGAGCTGATGGTCGGTCATGCGGAAACCGGCGGT
>JALSHN010000136.1 GCA_026982215.1 Gammaproteobacteria bacterium | reverse complement strand
TCGCCCAGGTGGCCACCAAGGCCGGGGTGGAAGGGGCGCAATGGCGTATCCACACACCGCTGATCCAGCTCAGCAAGGCCGAGATCATCCGCTTGGGGCACGAGCTGGGGGTGGATTATGCTCACACAGTCTCCTGTTACCAAGCCGACGAAGCGGGGCGTGCCTGCGGGATATGTGATGCCTGCCGCCTGCGCCGGCAGGGATTTGCCGCCGCCGGCCTGCCCGACCCCACCCGCTATCGCACCTAAAACCAGTTGATCCCCGGGTCAAATATTTCGATCCCTCCCGAAGAACGGCTTGCGTATCATAGCCAGGTACTCATGTATCGGCGTCCGCTGTCGATACTCAGGCGACGACACCACAGGCATCGGGGTGAGACATGGAACTGACGTGGGAGATCTACACCTACGGCTTCGTCATCGCATTGCTCATGGGGGCGGTGGCCAACAAGACCAACTTTTGCACCATGGGCGCCATCTCCGACTGGGTCAACATGGGGGACACCGGCCGCTTCCGTGCCTGGATATTCGCCATCTCGGTGGCGGTGTTGGGGGTATTGATATTGGAATACCTCGGTATCACCGACATGAGTCTCACCACCAGTAACGACACCTCCCAGCCCCCTTACCGCACCCCCAATTTCGTCTGGCCGCGCTACATCCTCGGTGGATTGCTGTTCGGCATCGGCATGACCCTGGCCAGCGGTTGCGGAAACAAAACCATGATCCGCATCGGTGGCGGCAACCTCAAATCGCTGGTGGTCTTCCTGGTGATGGGGGCGGCGGCCTACCTGATGCTCTACACCAGTTTCGACTACTACGTCTTCCTGCAGTGGATGACCCCCATTTCTCCCAACCTGGCCGATCATGGCATCGCCAGCCAGGACCTGGGGGCCATCCTCGCCGGACTCACCGGCCTGGCCGATGCCCAAAATCTGTATTACCTCCTCGCCTTGATCCTGGGGGTGGGGTTGCTGATCTGGGCGCTGCGTGGTGGTGAGTTCCGTGGTCGGTTCGACAACGTCTTCGGCGGTGCGGTGGTGGGGCTGGCCATCGTTGCGGCCTGGTACGTCACCGCTGGCCCCCTGGGCCAGGCCTGGCTGGAGGAGATCGAATTCATGGATACCCCGCCGCGGGCCTACGGGGCGCAGTCCTACACCTTCGTCGCCCCCAGCGGGCAGACCCTCTACCTGTTGGTCACCGAGCCGGCCAATCTGAACCTGATCACCTTCGCCATGATGGCGGTGGCCGGCGTGACCTTGGGCTCCTTCCTGTACGCCCTGGTGAGCCGCAGCTTCCGGCTGGAGTGGTTCGTGGATCGGGCCGATGTGGCGCGGCATGTCATCGGCGGTGCCTTGATGGGTATCGGCGGTGTGCTGGGGATGGGGTGCACCTTCGGGCAGGGGATCACCGGTTTCTCCACCCTGGCCCTGGGATCTATCCTCGCCTTTCTCTCCATCTGTCTGGGTAGTGCCCTGACCATGAAGATCCAGTACTACAAACTGGTCTATGAGGACGAAGCCACCTTCGGGAAGGCGCTGATCACCGCGCTGGTGGATCTCCGGCTGCTGCCAGGCTCGCTGCGCAAGTTGGAAGCGGTTTGAGGGTGCGGGCTTGTCATTTGGCCGCGGATCGGTATCATACGCGCTCTTCGGGCCGTTAGCTCAGTTGGTAGAGCACCGGACTTTTAATCCGAGGGTCCTAGGTTCGAGTCCTAGACGGCCCACCAACCAGCAAGCCGGCTTTGACACCCCGCGAAAGGGTGGTTGACAAGGCCTGTTTGTGCGCACAAAATACGCTGCTATTTTTTGGGAGGGGTTCCCGAGTGGCCAAAGGGGGCAGACTGTAAATCTGCTGGCTCCGCCTTCGGAGGTTCGAATCCTCCCCCCTCCACCAAGTTTCAGGTGAAATTTTTGGGAATTTGGGTCCCGCGGGTGTAGTTCAATGGTAGAACCTCAGCCTTCCAAGCTGATGACGTGGGTTCGATTCCCATCACCCGCTCCAGGTGTGGACGGTTGACGACGTTTTCTGCCCATATAGCTCAGTCGGTAGAGCACTTCCTTGGTAAGGAAGAGGTCACCGGTTCAAGTCCGGTTATGGGCTCCAATTCCTGTTCTGCTCTCTTAGGTCATTCCAATCAAGGGGAACCCTAATGTCCAAGGAAAAATTTGAGCGTACGAAGCCGCATGTGAATGTGGGTACGATTGGTCATGTGGACCATGGTAAGACGACGTTGACGGCGGCGTTGACGAAGGTGTCGGCGGAGAAGTTTGGTGGGGCTGAGGTGAAGGGTTATGACCAGATTGATTCGGCGCCGGAGGAGCGTGCGCGAGGTATTACGATAGCGACGGCGCATGTGGAGTATGAGACGGATGCTCGTCATTATGCGCATGTGGACTGTCCGGGTCATGCGGATTATGTGAAGAACATGATCACGGGTGCGGCGCAGATGGATGGAGCGATTTTGGTGGTATCGGCGGCGGATGGTCCGATGCCGCAGACGCGGGAGCATATTTTGTTGGCGCGTCAGGTGGGTGTGCCGTATATCGTGGTGTTTATGAACAAGGCGGACATGGTGGACGACGAGGAGCTTCTGGAGCTGGTGGAGATGGAGGTTCGGGAGCTGTTGTCCAGTTATGAGTTTCCTGGGGATGATGTTCCGGTGGTGGTTGGATCGGCGCTGAAGGCGTTGGAGGGGGATGAGTCGGAGATTGGAGTTCCGGCGGTGTTGAAGCTGATGGAGGCGATGGATGAGTATATTCCGTTGCCGGAGCGTCCGATTGACCAGCCGTTTTTGATGCCGATTGAGGATGTGTTTTCGATTTCGGGCCGAGGGACGGTGGTGACGGGCCGGATTGAGCGTGGTGTTGTGAAGGTTGGAGACGAAGTGGAGATAGTGGGTATTCGTCCGACGAGCAAGACCACGGTGACGGGAGTGGAGATGTTCCGCAAGCTGCTTGACGAGGGTCAGGCGGGGGACAACGTGGGTGTGTTGTTGCGAGGTACGAAGCGGGACGAGGTGGAGCGTGGTCAGGTGTTGGCGCAGCCTGGGACGATCACGCCGCATACGAAGTTTGAGGCGGAGGTGTATGTATTGTCGAAGGAGGAGGGTGGACGTCACACGCCGTTCTTCAATGGGTACCGTCCGCAGTTTTATTTTCGGACCACGGATGTGACGGGCTCGGTGGAATTGCCTGAGGGGGTGGAGATGGTGATGCCGGGCGACAATGTGGCGATGACGGTGAGTTTGATTGCGCCGATTGCGATGGAAGAGGGTTTGCGTTTTGCGATCCGCGAGGGCGGGCGCACCGTGGGCGCCGGCGTGGTCAGCAAAATCATCGAGTGATCGAGGCATAAGAGATGAACCAGCAGATGATTCGTATCCGTCTCCGGGGCTTCGACCACCGGCTCATCGACCAGTCCGCGCGTGACATCGTGGAGACGGCCAAGCGGACGGGGGCGCAAGTGCGCGGCCCCATCCCCCTGCCCACCAAGATCGAGCGCTGGACGGTGCTCATCTCCCCGCACGTCAACAAGGATGCGCGGGATCAATACGAGATCCGCACGCACAAACGTTTGCTGGACATCATCGATCCCACCGACAAGACCGTCGATGCGCTCATGAAGCTGGATCTCGCCGCCGGTGTCGATGTGCAGATCAAGCTGGGTTGAGCCAGGCGCAACAAGATTCAAGAGGTTGACTGATGAGCATCGGAGTTGTAGGCCGCAAGATCGGCATGACCCGCATTTTCACCGAGGAGGGGGAATCCATCCCGGTGACGGTGATCGAGGTCGAGCCCAACCGGATCACCCAGCTACGTGATCCCGAGCGTGACGGTTATCGGGCGGTGCAGGTGACGGTGGGCAGTCGCAAGCCTTCCCGGGTCACCAAGCCCATGGCCGGTCATTTCGCCAAGGCCGGTGTGCCGGCGGGCCGCAAGGTGAAGGAGTTCCGCCTGGGGGATGGCGAGGGCGAGGGCCTGGAGGTGGGTGGCGAGATCACCGTGAGCCTGTTCGAGGGCGTCTCCAAGGTCGATGTCACCGGCATCTCCAAGGGGCGCGGCTTTGCCGGTGTGGTCAAGCGCCACAACTTCCGTACTCAAGATGCCACCCACGGTAATTCTCTGTCCCACCGTGCTCCCGGCTCCATCGGGCAAAACCAGACCCCGGGGCGGGTGTTCAAGGGCAAGCGTATGGCGGGTCACATGGGCAATGCCAAGACCACGGTGCAGTCGTTGGAACTGGTGCGTGTCGATACCGAGCGCAACCTGCTGTTGGTCAAGGGCGCCGTGCCGGGTCCTGCCGGCGGAGACGTGATCGTCAAGCCGGCCGTGAAGGCGTGAATGAAGGGTTGAGTCCGACAATGGAAATCAAAGTACACAGTTTCGGTGGCGGAGAGGGCGCGCTCGAAGTGAGCGACGCGGTGTTCTCCCGCGAGTTCAACGAACCCTTGGTGCATCAGATCGTCACCGCCTACATGGCCCGTGGCCGCCAGGCCACCAAGGGCTGGAAGAGCCGCTCCGACGTGAGTGGTGGCGGTGCCAAACCCTGGCGTCAGAAAGGGACCGGCCGCGCCCGCGTGGGCAGTATCCGCAGTCCCTTGTGGCGCTCGGGGGGCAAAGGGCTGCCCCATCCGCGCACCAACTACGATCAGAAAATCAACAAGAAGATGTGGCGTGCGGGGATCCGTTCCATCCTCTCCGAGCTGCTGCGCCAGGAGCGCCTGGTGGTGGTCGAGGGACTGGCGGTGGATGAGCCCAAGACCAAACAGGTGGTGGCGTTGTTCAAGACCCTGGAGCTGCCGTTGGATGCCCTGTTGGTGTTGGAGGCCTACGACGAGAAGCTGGCCCTGGCGGCGCGCAACCTGCCCTATGTCCATGTCACCGATGCCGATCATGTCGATCCGGTGAGTCTGATCGACTTCGAGAAGGTGGTGATGACCCCGGGGGCGATCAAGAAGTTGGAGGAGCGTCTGGCATGAGCAGCGAACGTTTGTTGACCGTCTTGATCAGCCCGGTGTTCACCGAAAAGGCGGCCCGGGTGGCCGATCGTCACAATCAATACACCTTCAAGGTGCGCAAAGACGCCTCCAAGCACGAAATCAAGAAGGCGGTGGAGAAGGTCTTCGACGTGCAGGTGGAGAAGGTGCGGGTGCTCAACGTCAAAGGCAAGGTGAAGTTCCGTCCCGGCCAGCCCAAGGGCAAGCGTCCGGATTGGAAGAAGGCCTATGTGACTCTGGCCGCGGGCCAAGAGATCGACTTCACCAGCGAATAAGGACGAGGAATCAGACATGCCCATCGTCAAATGTAAACCGACTTCGCCCGGGCGGCGCTTCGTCGTCAAGGTGGTCAATCCCGACCTCCACAAGGGCCGCCCTTATGCCCCGCTGGTGGAGAAGAAGATCCAGAAGGCCGGGCGCAACAACATGGGGCGGATCACCACCCGCCATCGTGGTGGTGGCCACAAGAAACTCTATCGGATCATCGATTTCAAGCGCTGCAAAGACGGCGTGCCGGCTCGCGTGGAGCGTCTGGAGTACGACCCCAATCGTACCGCTCACATCGCCCTGGTCCTCTACGCCGACGGTGAGCGGCGTTATATCCTGGCGCCGAAGGGGCTCAAGGTGGGCGACGTGATCCAGTCGGGCAACGATGCCCCCATCAAGCCGGGCAATGCCCTGCCGTTGCGCAACATTCCGGTGGGGACCTTGGTGCACAACGTGGAGATGCGCCCCGGGAAAGGCGGACAGATCGCCCGCAGTGCCGGCACCTCGGTGCAGCTGATCGCCAAAGAAGGGGCATTGGCGATGCTGCGTCTGCGTTCGGGAGAAATCCGCAAAGTCCCGGCCGAATGCCGTGCCACCATCGGCGAGGTGGGCAACGCCGAGCACAACCTGCGCTCTCTGGGCAAGGCCGGTGCCAGTCGTTGGCGCGGTCGCCGGCCCACGGTGCGCGGTGTGGCCATGAACCCGGTGGATCACCCCCATGGTGGCGGTGAGGGTCGTACCTCGGGCGGGCGTCATCCGGTGAGTCCCTGGGGTATGCCCACCAAGGGTCACAAGACCCGCAAGAACAAGCGCACGGACAAGATGATCGTGCGTCGTCGCAAGTAATTCACGAACGACTGTAGAGAGGAAAGCAACGTGCCTCGTTCGATCAAGAAAGGTCCATTCGTAGACGAGCACCTGATGAAGAAGGTGCGCGAGGCGGTGGCGACCAATAACCGTCGTCCCATCAAGACTTGGTCGCGGCGTTCCATGATCGTGCCGGAAATGGTGGGCCTGACCATCGCCGTCCACAATGGGCGTCAGCACGTTCCCATTCTCATCAACGAGAACATGGTCGGGCACAAGCTGGGTGAGTTCGCCCTCACTCGCACCTTCCGCGGTCATGCCGCGGACAAGAAGGCCCGTTGAGAGGAGTCGCCGAGATGGAAGTTCTTGCCAAGACGAGGTATGCGCGGATTTCTCCGCAAAAGGCGCGCTTGGTGGCCGACCAGATTCGCGGCCTGCCGGTGGAGAAAGCGCTCAACCTGCTCAAGTTCAGTAACAAGAAAGCGGCCTTGTTGGTGCGCAAGACCCTGGAGTCCGCCATTTCCAACGCGGAACACAATGAGGGTGCCGATGTGGACGAGCTCAAGGTCAAGGCTGTGTGGGTGGACGAGGGGCCGACCCTGAAGCGTATCCGTCCCCGTGCCAAAGGGCGTGCCAACCGGATTTTCAAGCGGACCAGTCACATCGTCGTGACGGTCTCCGACGACTGAGGACGAGCGAGAATGGGTCAGAAGGTACATCCGATCGGTATCCGCCTGGGTATCGTCAAAGACTGGAACTCTAAGTGGTTCGCGGAAAAGGCCGGGTTCGCCGACAGCCTGCACACCGATCTGCAGATCCGTGATTTCCTCAAGAAACGCCTGAGCCATGCCTCGGTGAGCCGGATTCAGATCGAGCGTCCGGCCAAGAATGCCCGTATCACCATCCATTCGGCGCGCCCGGGGATCGTCATCGGCAAGAAGGGTGAGGATATCGAGCGGCTGCGCCAGGAGGTTTCCAAGATGATGGGCATCCCGGTGCACATCAACATCGAGGAGATCCGTAAGCCCGAACTGGATGCCCAACTGGTGAGCGAGAGCGTCGCCCAGCAGCTGGAGAAGCGCATCATGTTCCGCCGCGCGATGAAGCGGGCGGTGCAGAATGCCATGCGCCTGGGGGCCCAAGGCATCAAGATCATGGTGGCCGGGCGTTTGAACGGGGCCGAGATCGCCCGTACCGAGTGGTACCGGGAAGGCCGGGTGCCGTTGCATACCCTGCGGGCCGACATCGACTACGGTTTTGCCGAGGCGCGGACCACCTATGGGGTCATCGGGGTGAAAGTCTGGATCTTCAAAGGCGAGATCATCAAGGGGCAGGACGAATCCGCCTCCGAGAAGGCCGCCACTGCGTAAGGAACCGGAACAATGCTTCAGCCCAAGAGAACCAAATATCGCAAGCAGCACAAGGGGCGTAACCGTGGGGTCGCCCAGCGGGGAGACAAGGTCAGCTTCGGGGATTACGGCCTGAAGGCGACCGGGCATGCGCGCATCACCGCACGTCAGATCGAGGCCGCACGTCGCGCTATGGTGCGCCACATCAAGCGTGGCGGGAAGATCTGGATCCGCATTTTCCCCGACAAGCCCATCACCCGCAAGCCTTTGGAGGTGCGTATGGGCTCGGGTAAGGGCAACGTGGAGTACTGGGTGGCCGAGGTGCAGCCCGGACGGGTGCTCTATGAGATGCAAGGGGTGCCCGAAGAGCTGGCGCGGGAGGCCTTCCGCCTGGCTGCGGCCAAGCTGCCGGTGGGTACCAAGTTCGTGACGCGGACGGTGATTTGACATGAAAGCCTCTGAACTTCGCACGAAAGACGTCAAGGAATTGCAGGAACAACTGTTGGCGCTGCGCCAGGAGCAGGTGAATCTGCGTATCCAAAAGGCCCTGGGGCAGCTGTCCCGTCCCCATCGTTTCCAGGAAATTCGGCGCGACATCGCCCGGATCAAGACCGTACTGAACGAGAAGGCACGAGCGGGTGAGTGAGAAAATGACCGAGCAGCAAGAACAAAAGACCCAGAAGACCCTCGTCGGACGCGTCTTGAGTAACAAGATGGACAAGACCATCACCGTGCTCATCGAGCGGCGAGTGAAACATCCCCTCTATGGGAAGTACATCACCCGGTCTACCAAGCTCCATGCCCACGACGAAAACAACGAGTGTGGCGAGGGGGATCTGGTGGCCATCGCTCAGACCCGGCCCCTTTCCAAGACCAAGGCCTGGCGTCTGGTGGAAGTGCTGGAAAAGGCCAAATAAAACGCCTTTCAACGCCTGAGGCAATGGGATATAATCCGCGCCCTTGTCCAGAAGGGCGCTTGTCTTTGTATTTGGGAGAATCACGATGATTCAGATGCAGACCATGCTGGACGTCGCCGACAACAGCGGAGCGCGGAAAGTCCAGTGCATCAAGGTGTTGGGTGGCTCGCGCAGAAGATACGCCGGTATCGGCGACATCATCAAGGTCAGCGTCAAAGAGGCCATTCCGCGCGGCCGGGTAAAGAAAGGCGACGTCTACAACGCCGTGGTGGTGCGTACTCGCCAGGGGGTGCGTCGAGCGGATGGTTCCAAGATCCGTTTCGACACCAATGCCGCGGTGCTGCTGAACAATCAGCTCCAGCCCATCGGTACCCGTATCTTCGGGCCGGTGACTCGCGAGCTGCGTACCGAGAATTTCATGAAGATCATTTCCCTGGCACCTGAAGTGCTGTGAGTCGGGAGAGCGAGATGCGCAAGATCAAGAAAGGCGACGACGTCATCGTCCTCGCCGGCAAAGACAAGGGTAAGCGCGGCACCGTTCTTTCCGTCACCCGCGACAATCGCGCCTATGTGGAAGGCGTCAACATGGTGAAGAAGCACGTCAAGCCGAACCCCATGTTGGGCACGCCGGGCGGCATCATCGAGAAAGAAGCGCCCATCCACATCTCCAATCTGGCGCTGTTCAACGCGGAGACGGGGAAGGGTGATCGGGTTGGATTCCGCATCTTGGAGAACGGCAAGAAGGTCCGTTACTTCAAGTCGACGGGCAAAGAGATCGACGTCTGAGGTATCGAGTCATGGCGCGTTTGAAAGAGTTCTACAAAGAGCAGGTGATACCTCAGCTCAAGGAGCAGTTCGGTTATTCCTCGGTGATGGCCGTGCCGCGTATCGAAAAGATCACCCTCAACATGGGGGTGGGTGAGGCAGTGAGTGACAAGCGCGTCCTGGAGCATGCCACCCAGGACCTGGCGCTGATCGCCGGGCAGAAGCCGGTGATCACCGTGGCCCGCAAGTCCATCGCCGGTTTCAAGATCCGCGAGGGCTGGCCCATCGGCTGTAAGGTGACCCTGCGTCGCGAACGGATGTATGAATTCCTCGATCGACTGATCAACATCGCCATTCCGCGTATCCGCGATTTCCGCGGCTTGAGCCCCAAGGCCTTCGATGGTCGTGGCAACTACAGCATGGGGATCCGCGAGCAGATCGTCTTTCCGGAGATCGATTTCGACAAGATCGATGCCCTGCGCGGTCTGGACGTCACCATCACCACGTCGGCCAATACCGACGAAGAAGCTCGCGCCCTGCTGAGCGCGTTCAATTTTCCTTTTAGGTCCTGAAAGGGCGAGGCAGAGGATTATGGCCAAGAAATCGATTATCAGTCGGGAGCGCAAGCGCCAGAAGCTGGTGCAGAAATATGCCGAGAAGCGGGCGGAGCTCAAGCGCATCATGCTGGACCCCAATGCCTCCGAGGAGGAGCGCGAAGCGGCCCGGCGCAAGTTTCACTCTCTGCCCCGTGATTCCTCTCCGGTGCGCCTGCGCAACCGCTGCCGGTTGACGGGACGTCCGCATGGCTACTATCGCAAGTTCGGTCTGGGGCGCAACAAGCTGCGTGAGGCGGCGATGCGCGGTGATATCCCCGGCCTGGTCAAGTCGAGTTGGTGAGGGAGGCGGCCATGTCCATGTCAGATCCCATTGCCGACATGCTCACCCGCATTCGCAATGCCCAGCACACTCGCAAGGCCAGCGTGCGGATGCCGGCCTCCAAGCTCAAGGCTGAGATCGCCCGGGTGATGAAAGAGGAAGGATATATCCGGGACTTCCGGGCGGATCCCTGTGACGGAAAGCCTCAGCTGGTGATCGAGCTGAAGTATTTCGAGGGTGAGCCGGTCATCGAACAGATCGAGCGGGTGAGTCGTCCGGGGCTGCGCATCTACAAGGGGGCCGAGGAGCTGCCCAAGGTGCGTGCTGGTCTGGGGGTTGCCATCGTTTCCACCTCCAAGGGGGTGATGACCGACCGGGCCGCCCGCAAGGCCGGTATCGGCGGCGAGATCATTTGTAACATCGCCTGATCCGGGGAGCATCGAAAAATGTCCAGAATCGCCAAGAATCCGGTTGTTCTCCCCCAAGGGGTGGAGGCCCAGGTCAGTGGCCAGGTGGTGACCGTGAAGGGTCCCAAAGGGCAGGCCTCGTATGCCGTTCACGATGCGGTGGAGGTACGCTTGGAGGAAGGGGCGCTGCATTTCGCGCCGCGTGACGGCTCCCGCCAGGCCAACGCCCTGGCCGGCACCATGCGTTCCATCGTCAACAATATGGTCCATGGGGTCCATCAGGGTTATGAGAAGAAGCTGGTGCTGGTGGGCGTGGGCTACCGTGCCCAGGCTCAAGGGAAGGTGCTGAATCTCACCCTGGGTTTTTCCCATCCAGTGGAGTTCCCGGTTCCCGACGGGGTGACCATCGAGACGCCGTCTCAGACCGAGATCGTCATCAAGGGGACCGACAAGCAAGTGGTCGGTCAGGTGGCTGCCAACATCCGTCGCTTCCGGCCGCCCGAGCCCTACAAGGGCAAGGGGGTGCGCTATGCGGATGAGCAGATCAGCCTGAAAGAGGCTAAGAAGAAATAGTCTCGGGGGACGTTGACAAATGAGTGACAAGAAAAAGGCGCGCCTGCGCCGCGCACGCAAGACTCGGGCGAAGATCCGCCGGGTCGGGAGTTATCGGTTGACCGTTTTCCGCTCGCCGAGACACATCTATGCGCAGATCTTCACCCCGGATGGTTCCAGTGTCGTGGCTGCGGCCTCGACGGTGGAGAAGGCCGTTCGGGAGTCGTTGGAGAGTACCGGTAACGTCGAGGCCGCGGCCAAGGTGGGTGAGCTCATCGCCCAGCGGGCCAAGGAGAAGGGCATCACCAAGGTGGCCTTCGATCGCGCGGGGTTTCTCTATCATGGCCGGGTGAAGCGCCTCGCGGAGGCGGCCCGGGAAAATGGACTCGAGTTCTAAATCTGGTTGGGTGATTTATGTCTGACAAAGACGCGCTCATGCAAGAAGACGGCCTGCTGGAGAAGCTCGTGGCCGTGCGCCGGGTGGCCAAGGTGGTGAAGGGCGGCCGCCAGTTCGGGTTCTCCGCCCTCACTGTGGTTGGTGACGGCAACGGTCGGGTGGGTTTCGGCAATGGCAAGGCCCGTGAGGTGCCGGTGGCCATTCAGAAGGCCATGGAGCAGGCGCGCAAGAACATGGTCAGCGTCCCTCTCAATGGCACGACCCTGCAATATCCCATCGTCGCGACCCATGGGGCCGCCAAGGTGTTCATGCAGCCGGCTTCCGAGGGTACCGGGATCATCGCCGGTGGGGCCATGCGTGCGGTATTCGAGGTGCTGGGGGTCCAGGACGTGTTGGCCAAGTGTATCGGTTCCACCAATCCGGTGAACGTGGTGCGGGCCACCATCGCGGGCCTGGCGGCGATGAAATCCCCGGAGCAGATCGCTGCCAAGCGCGGTCTCTCCGTCGAAGACATTTTGGGTTGATCATGGCTGATAAGATCAAAGTGACGCTGGTGAAGAGCCCCATCGGGCGGCTGGCCTCCCATCGTGCCTGCGTGCGCGGCCTGGGGCTGCGTCGCCTGCATCAGACGGTGGAGGTGGAGGACACCCCGCAGAACCGCGGGATGATCAACAAGGTCTCCTACATGCTCAATGTGGAGGAAGGCTGAGATGCGCCTGAACAGCATTCGCCCGGGAGAGGGCAGCCGTCGCCCGGCCAAACGGGTCGGTCGAGGTATTGGTAGCACCCTGGGCAAGACCGGCGGTCGTGGTCACAAGGGGCAGAAGTCCCGTGCCGGTGGCGGGGTGAAGCCGGGCTTCGAGGGTGGGCAGATGCCGTTGCAGCGGCGCCTGCCGAAGGTGGGTTTCCGTTCGCGTCGTCAGCGTTTCGTGGACGAGGTGCGCCTTGGTGAGTTGAACAAGCTCGAGGCCGATACCATCGACCTGGCGGTGCTGAAGCAGGCCGGCGTGGTGGCCCAGCACATCAAGGTGGCCAAAGTGATCCTCTCGGGGGAGATCAACCGGCCGGTGACCATCCAGGGGCTTCCGGTGACCAAAGGAGCCAAGGCCGCCATCGAGGCCGCCGGCGGTAAGGTGATCTGACCGTGGCGAAGGCGCCCAGTGCCAGCGTGGCGGGGGCCTTGGCCTCCGGTAAGCTCACCGAGCTGAAACAGCGTTTGCTGTTCGTCCTCGGGGCCTTGATCGTTTTCCGTATCGGTACCCATGTGCCGGTTCCGGGGATTGATCCCGAGGCGCTGGCGGCCCTGTTCGAGCAGCAGCGTGGCACCATCCTGGACATGTTCAACATGTTCTCCGGGGGGGCGCTGGGGCGTTTGTCGGTCTTTGCACTGGGAGTGATGCCGTATATTTCCGCCTCCATCATCGTCCAGCTGCTGGCGGCGGTATGGCCCAAGCTCGAGGCCCTGAAGAAGGAGGGCGAGGCGGGACGCCGTAAGCTTTCGCAGTACACCCGTTATCTCACCTTGGGCCTGGCCACCTTCCAGGCCACCGGTATCGCCATCGCGGTGCAGCAGCAGTCGGTGGCCGGTATCCCCGTGGTGATCGAGCCGGGCCCGCTGTTCATCCTCACTGCGGTGGTGACCCTGGTCACCGGCACCATGTTCCTCATGTGGCTGGGGGAGCAGGTGACCGAGCGGGGCATCGGCAATGGTATCTCCCTGATCATCTTCGCCGGTATCGTCGCCGGTCTTCCCGCTGCCCTCGGCGGCACTTTCGAGCTGGCGCGGACCGGGGAGCTGGGTCCAGGCACTTTGCTGTTCCTGTTGCTGCTCATCCTGGCGGTGACTGCCTTCGTGGTGTTCGTGGAGCGGGGACAGCGGCGGATCACGGTCAATTACGCCAAGCGTCAGCAGGGCAACAAGATGTATGCCGGTGGAGTGAGCCATCTGCCGTTGAAGGTCAACATGGCCGGTGTGATCCCGCCGATATTCGCTTCCAGCATCATCCTCTTTCCCGCCACCATTGCTGGATGGTTCGGCTCCAATCAGAGCATGGAGTGGCTCAAGGATCTGGCCGGGGCCATCTCCCCGGGGCAGCCGCTGTATGTCATTCTCTACGCGGTGGCGATCATCTTTTTCTGCTTCTTCTATACCGCCTTGGTGTTCAATCCCAAGGAGACGGCGGACAATCTCAAGCGTTCCGGGGCCTTCATTCCTGGAATCCGCCCAGGCGAGCAGACGGCGCGTTTCATCGACCAGGTGATGTCTCGCCTGACCCTGGTGGGGGCGATCTACATCACCGCGGTGTGTCTGTTGCCGGAGTTTTTGATTCTCTATTGGAACGTGCCGTTTTATTTCGGTGGGACCTCGCTGCTCATCATCGTGGTGGTGGTGATGGACTTCATGGCTCAGGTCCAGGCCCATCTGATGTCTCACCAATATGATTCTTTGCTGAAGAAGGCCAATTTGAAGACCCATGGCCGTGGGACGGGGATGATCCGTTGATCCGCTGGTCCCCGGCGTCGTTGCGAGGAAAAAGTCATGAAAGTGCGTGCTTCGGTGAAAAAGATTTGTCGTCATTGCAAGATCATCCGCCGCAAGGGTGTGGTTCGGGTGATCTGTAAGGAGCCTCGTCACAAGCAGCGCCAGGGCTGAGGGGCTCGCTTGCGGTGTCGGTGCCGGCGGCGTATAATCGCCGGCTTTTCTTGTTGAGAAATCAGAATTTAGCCCGGAGGAGAATAGGGGCATGGCCCGTATTGCCGGAATCAATATCCCAGGCCACAAGCATTGTCGTATCGCCTTGACCGCGATCTACGGCATCGGCCGCACTCGAGCGCTGGAGATCTGTCAGGCCGCGGCCGTGGATCCCAGCGCGAAGATCAATGAGTTGAGCGACGCCGATATCGATCGGATCCGCGCCGAGGTGGCCAAGTACACCGTGGAAGGCGATCTGCGTCGCGAGATTTCCATGAACATCAAGCGGCTGAAGGACTTGGGCGCTTATCGCGGCATTCGTCACCGTCGTGGCCTGCCCGTGCGCGGTCAGCGTACCCGAACCAATGCGCGCACCCGCAAGGGTCCGCGTCGTATGATCAAGAGGTAAGGCGAGTCATGGCCAAGAACATCAAGGCTAAGAAGAAGGTCAAGAAGAGCGTCGCCGACGGGGTGGCGCACATTCATGCCTCCTTCAATAACACCATCATCACCATCACCGACCGTCAGGGGAATACCTTGACGTGGGCGACGGCCGGTGGCAGCGGCTTCCGTGGTTCCCGCAAGAGCACACCCTTCGCGGCCCAGGTGGCGGCGGAGCGCGCCGGGCGGGCGGCCCAGGAATTCGGGGTGAAGAACCTGGAGGTGATGGTGAAGGGGCCGGGGCCGGGGCGTGAGTCGGCTATCCGGGCGCTGAATGCAGTGGGTTTCAAGATCACCAGCATCAGTGATGTGACGCCTATTCCGCACAATGGTTGTCGTCCGCCCAAGAAGCGGCGTGTCTGATTTGGGGGTTTGTCTTGGCTAGGTATATCGGTGCTAAATGTCGTCTTTGCCGCCGTGAGGGGGCGAAGCTCTTTCTGAAGGGCGAGAAATGTTATTCGCCCAAGTGCCCCATGGAGAATCGAGCCTTCCCTCCCGGGCAGCATGGTCGTCGGCGTTCCCGCTTGTCGGATTACGCCTTGCAGTTGCGCGAGAAGCAGAAGGTGCGCCGCATCTACGGTGTGCTGGAAAAACAGTTCCGCCTGTATTACCAGGAGGCGGACCGGCGCAAGGGGTCCACCGGCGAGAATCTGTTGCAGATCCTCGAGTGCCGTCTCGACAACGTCGTCTATCGTATGGGCTTCGCTGCTTCCCGTACCGAGGCCCGCCAGTTGGTGCGTCACAACGCCATCCTGGTCAATGGCAAGCGGGTGAACATCCCCTCTTATCAGCTGCGACCGGATGATGTGGTTTCGGTGGCAGAGAAGGCCAAGGGGCAGGCGCGCATCAAGCAGGCCCTGGAGAATGCCCAGCAACGTGGTTTCGACGACTGGGTGCAGGTGGACGTCGCCAAGATGGAGGGGGTCTTCAAGCAGGTGCCCGATCGCAGTTCGTTGCCGGCGGACATCAACGAGCACCTCATCGTCGAGCTCTATTCCAAGTAAGCCGCCCATAGCTTTGGCCGCACGGAGAACCTGAAATGCAGGCTGTCATCCCCAATCTTCTCAAGCCCCGTCTGGTGGAGGTGGAGAAACTCTCGCCCACCCGGGCCCGTGTCACTCTCGAGCCCCTGGAGCGGGGCTTTGGTCATACCTTGGGCAATGCCCTGCGTCGGATCTTGTTGTCCTCGATGGTGGGTAGTGCGGTGACCGAGGTGCAGATCGATGGGGTGCTGCACGAATACAGCGCCATCGAAGGGGTACAGGAGGATGTGATCGAGATCATCCTCAATCTCAAGCAGTTGGCCATCTGCATGCACAGCCGTGACGAGGCTACCTTGACCCTCAACAAAAAGGGTCCGGGGCCGGTGACGGCCGCTGACATCGCCCTGGATCATGATGTGGAGATCATGAATCCGGATTTGGTGATCGCCAATCTGACCAAGTCCGGCGAGTTGAACATGACCATGAAGGTGGAGCGGGGTCGGGGGTATGTGCCCGCCACGCTGCGTGAGAGCCGCGACAGTGAAGAAGGGCGCCAGATCGGCCAGTTGGTATTGGATGCCTCGTTCAGTCCGGTGCGCAAGGTGGCTTATCAGGTGGAGAGCGCCCGTGTCGATCAGCGCACCGACCTGGACAAGCTGGTGATCGATATCGAGACCAACGGTACGCTGGATCCCGAGCAGGCGATTCGGGCGGCGGCGACCATCCTCCAGGATCAGTTGTCTTCGTTCGTGGATCTGCAGAGCCGTAAGGCGGAGGAGTCTGCGCAGACGGAGCACAACATCGATCCGATCCTGTTGCGGCCGGTGGACGATCTGGAGCTCACGGTGCGTTCCGCCAATTGCCTCAAGGCCGAGAACATCTATTACATCGGCGATCTGGTGCAGAAGACCGAGGTGGAGTTGCTCAAGACCCCCAATCTGGGCAAGAAGTCACTCACCGAGATCAAGGATGTGTTGGCTTCCCGCGGTTTGTCGCTGGGGATGAAGTTGGAGAGTTGGCCGCCTCCGGGATTGCGGGATCGGAAAGAGACCGCCTGATTCCGTCATTGGGATTCGTTTGCCGGGGCGGGTGGGGTTCCACCGGCCCCGGGGTCTTTCCTGAACACTGAGAACTCATCTAAGGTAGACGACCATGCGTCATCGCAAAGCAGGCAGAAAACTGGGGCGTAACAGCAGTCATCGCAAGGCGCTGATGCGCAATTTGTGTAACGCCTTGTTCACCCATGAGACCATCAAGACGACGCTCCCCAAGGCCAAAGAGCTGCGTCGGGTGGCCGAGCCGTTGATCACACGTGCCAAACGGGATTCGGTGGCCAATCGCCGCTTGGTGTTCAGCCGCCTGCGTGATCGTGAGGTGGTGACCAAATTGTTCACTGACATCGGCCCCCGGTTTGCCGAGCGTCCGGGTGGCTATATCCGGATTTTGAAGTGTGGTTTTCGTGATGGTGATGCCGCGCCGATGGCCTATGTGCAGTTGGTGGAGGGCCCGGCGGCGGGCGCCGGGGCCGCGGCGGATCAGCCGGCGTCCGAGTCGGTTGCTGGGGAGAAGCCGGCAGCGGAGTGATCCGGGAGCCGCTGGCGATCGCGTGTGCGCCGTTTTCGGGCCGGTGGGGTGACTCACCGGCCTTTTTCGTTTTTGGCTCAGGAACGGGGCTTCGTTGTGCTGGTGTGGCCAGGGGTGGGGCATGTTGATTCGTTTGTTCACCGATTTCGGCTGGTCCGGGCCGTATGTGGGGCAGTTGAAGACGCGTCTGGCTGCGGCGGGGGGCGTGGTGGTGGATCTGATGCATGATGCGCCTTGTTTCGATCCGCGGGCGTCGGCGTATTTGCTCGCGGCCTTGCGTCGTCATGAGCCGTCTTCGGGGCTGTGGTTGACGGTGGTGGATCCGGGGGTGGGGAGTGAGCGACGGGCGGTGGCGTTGCAGGCAGACGGTCATTGGTGGTTGGGACCAGACAATGGCTTGTTGTCCCAGGTGGTGCGTCACAGTGGGGAGGTAGCGGCTTGGGAGTTGCCTGTGCCGGAGGGGAGCAGTGCCACCTTTCATGGTCGGGATGTGTTTGTGCCGGCGGCGTTGCAGCTGCTGTCGGAGGGGCCCTCCGGGTGGCGCGAGATCGAGCCGCGGACGCTGGATCGCCCTGAGTGGCCGGATGACTGGGCGGCGGTGATTTACGTGGATGGTTATGGGAATGCCATGACGGGGCTGCGGGCCGAGGCTGTCTCTTCCGCGGCCCGGCTCGAGGTGGGGGGACGTGTGTTGCCTCGAGGGCGTATTTTCGCCGAACGTCCGCGGGGGGAGGCGTTTTGTTATGTGAACAGTCTGGGGTTGTGGGAGGTGGCGGTGAATGGGGACAACGCCGCCCGTTGTTTGGGGCTGGCTCCGGGGACGCCGGTGCGGGTGGTTACCATTTGAGGCTGAGGTCGATTTGGGCGTACCAGGCGGTGAGGCGGGGGAACAGCTCGTCGCGGTCGCGTTGGACAAGGCGCCCGGCGCGGGTGCGGAGTTCGCCGTCGAGCCACCAGATGCTGGGAAGGGTGCGGCGGTAGCCGATGTCGATGAGCAGGTCTTGGAGGTTGCCCAGGCGCCAGTCGGCCGAGGCGGCGGGAAGGCGTGTGGGATCTCGGGTGATGTCCTGGGGGCGTACCCCGGGGAGGTCGCTGGGGCCGTCCACCAGTCGGTAGCGGTAGAACCAAGCGGCGCTTTGACGGTAGAGGCGGGCGTGGAGGGTGAGGCCGTGGGGGGTGGGGCCGGGCAGGGGCAGGTCCAGGCGGCTGTCGATGGCGGCGGCACGGATTTGCCAGTCGTCACGGAACAGGCGGATGCGGTTGCGCCATACCGGGTCGTGGGGCAGGTAGGCGAGCAGGGTCAGGCTGAGACCGTGGAAGGTGCGCCGTTGTGGGCGGCGTTCGGTCCAGGTGCCTTGGCCGGGGAGGGGCTCGCCGCTGAGGGCGGAGACGTAGCTGATGCGTTTGTAGGGGTCGGTGAGGTAGCCGTTCAGGTGGCCGCCGAAGTATTGCCCTTGCAGTAGCAGGCGTCGGCTGAGGATTTGGCTGAGCCCGAGTTGCCATTCGAGACTGAGGCGGCGTTTGCCGGGGACGTCGTCGGCCTCTTCCCCACTTTGGAGGGTGAAGCTGCCTTCTCGGGCCAGCGGGGGCGGGGTGCCGCCCAGGGGGCGGATGTCGTCCAGTTCCATGGCCAGGCCGGCTTCCCAGGTGGTGAGGGCGTGGCGCAGCCCGTGGCTGAAAGTCTGGGCGAGACCGATGGAGCTGAAGTCGCGTTCCACGGCGAAGCTGGCTCCGCTGGTGGCGCGCAGGCTCTCGTTGAGGGGGTAGCGGTATTGTCCTGCCACCGCCAGGCGCCGGTCGGAGACGGAGAACAGGGGAAGCTCGCCGGGGGCGATGGTGGTGCTTTGTCCGGAGGCGCTGGTGATGATCTGGGGGGTCTGGCTGGGGACGGTACCGATGGGGGAGGCGCCGGTGATGAGATCGCTGGTGGCGCTGAGGCTGAGACTGCGGTCGCTGTCGAGGGTGTGGCGGATGTCGAGGGTGTTTTCCCATACCAGGATGCGGCCGTCGCCCTCGCGATAGAGCAGGCTGGAGCCGCTGGCCCGGGTGTCGTCGAGCCATCGGGGGTAGCGCGGTTGGGGGGCGAGGGCCGGGGGGGCGGCATCCTCTTCCAGTAGGGCGCCGCCACCGAGGGGGACGGCTTGCAGGGTGGTGGCGAGGACGCTGGCGCAGGCGCCGGCCAGGGTGGGAGGGATGATGGGGGAGCGGCGGGGGGATTTCAGTTGCATCCGCAGCCGCCTCCTCCCAGGGCATGGCCGCCGCGGGCGGCTTCGCGGGCGAAGGTGATCTTGGCCTCGGCGGCCAGTTGCCGGGCCGGTTCGGTGGGATCCATCCGTGGGTCGGCGAGCAGGTCGCGGTCCCAGGGTTTGACCACGGGGGGCCAGCAACCGCTCAAGGCGGTGACGACGAGGAGGGCGGCGAGGGAGCGCCAGGGGGTCATGGTGTCATCCCGGGGGGCGGGGTGGGGGCGTTGGGGAGCCGGGCGGGGAAGCGGGCGATCAGTTCCAGGCGCTGGTCACCGCGGCGGATGGTGAGGGGGAGCCAGGTGCCGGGTTGGGTGGCTTGGACGCGTTCTACCACGTCTTTGACTTCTTCGACCGCTCGCCCGGCCATGTCGATGATGAGGTCGTCGGGACGCAGGCCGATCTTTTCCGCGATGGAGCCTTGGGTCACTTTGGTGATGCGTACGCCCTGGGCATCTTGGGCCAGGTAGACGCCCAGGCGGGGGCGGGGGACGCGGGGGCGTTCGGGTGGGGTGAGGCCGAAGACGGCATCGGCCAGGTGGGGCAGCTCCAGGGCATCGCAGGGGAGGCTGCCGTCCCAGGGGAGGAGGACGGCGACGTCGTCGATCCCCAGGTCGGCCAGTTGATGGGGAATGCCGTGGCCGCCCATGAGGTGACCGGCACCGGCGATGGCGACGATGCGGGGGGCACCCCGGCGCAGGGCCTCGGCGATGGCTTCGGCCATGGCGCGATCCCACACCAGCTGACCTTCGACGAAGTGGCGGAACCGGGGGTCGTCGAGGTGGCGCTTGGGGTCGTCGTCAGTGGGGGTGCCGTCATCGCCGCGGTGGGGGGTGGTGTGGCGGCCGTAGATGCGGGCGAGGAGGTCGAGGTATTCCGCTGCGGCGGGGGCGGGGTCGCCGATGCCTTGGCGTTGTTCTGGGGGGATGCTGGCCCAGCCGTTGGCGCCGACGCGGCTGATGAGACTGCGTTCGACGTTGAGGGCGAGCATGGGGATGCGGTAGTCGCGGGCGAAGCGGAACAGCGGCAGGTAGAGGCGGGCGTCGTAACGCCAGACTTCGTTCCAGCGGCTTTCTTCGAGGAATCGGGCCTCGTCGAGTTCGCCGGCTACCCAGCGGTCGAGCACGGGTTGGACGCTGCGGGGGAAACTTTCGAAGCCGAGCTGCAGCCCTTCGTCGAGGGCATGGAGTTGGGCGGCGACGATGAGTTGCCAGCGGTGGTGCTGGGCGTTGTCGTGGTCTTCGCCGAGCAGGATGACGCGTTTGTTTTTCAGGCGTTGCAGGAGTTCGCCGTTGGGCAGTGTCTTGCCGGCTCCGGGGAGGAGCCAGCGCCCGAGGGGGACGCAGTGTTGCGGTTGTGGATGATCGGGGGCGTGGGCGCCGGTCGGGCGTGCCAGGGCCGGGAGGGGGAGCAGGAGACCGATGAGGAGCAGGGTGGCAATCGTGCGGGGCATGGGCGAGGCCCTCGTGGCGGTGTCAGCGGATTCGTTCTCCCGCGGCCTGGAGGTCGGCATGGTAGGAGGAGCGGACCATGGGGCCGCTGGCGACGTTGCCGAAGCCGAGATCGCGGGCGATTTCGGCCAGTCGGTCGAATTCCTCGGGGTGCACGAAGCGTTCCACGGGGAGGTGGTCACGGCTGGGTTGGAGGTATTGCCCCAGGGTGAGCATGTCGCAGCCGGCCGCGCGCAGGTCGTTGAGGACGGCGATGATTTCGTCTTCGCGCTCGCCCAGCCCGAGCATGAGGCCGGATTTGGTGGGGACGTGAGGGTGGGCGGCCTTGAAGCGGCGCAGAAGTTCCAGGGAGTGGTGGTAGTCGGCCCCGGGGCGGGCGCGGCGGTAGAGCCGCGGGACGGTCTCCAGGTTGTGGTTGAGGACGTCGGGCGGGGTCTGGCCAAGGATCTCCAGGGCGCGTTCGAGGCGTCCGCGGAAGTCGGGGACCAGGATCTCGATGCGGGTCTGCGGGCTTTCCCGGCGTACGGCTTCGATGCAGCGGACGAAGTGTCCGGCGCCGCCGTCGCGCAGGTCGTCGCGGTCCACGGAGGTGATGACGACGTAGTGGAGCCCCATGGCCTGGATGGTTTCGGCCAGTTGCCGGGGTTCGTCGGGGTCGGGTGGCTGGGGGCGGCCGTGGGCCACGTCACAGAAGGGGCAGCGGCGGGTGCAGATGTCACCGAGGATCATGAAGGTGGCGGTGCCGTGGGCGAAGCATTCACCGATGTTGGGGCAGGAGGCCTCTTCGCAGACGGTGTGCAGCCCACGCTGGCGCAGGATGTGTTTGAGCCGACCGACGGCGGGATGGGTGGGGGCCTTGGCGCGGATCCAGGCGGGTTTGCGGGCGGGGCGTTCGGTGCGCTCCACCTTGACCGGGATGCGGGCCACTTTGGCGGCCCCGCGTTGGCGGTGTCCGGCGCTCATGGGTTTGCCTCGGGGGTGTTCTGCGGGAGCATAGTCTATCAGATGTGCCGGGGGGGCACAGTTGCCGGGGGAAGACGACGGGTGAGTCTTGGCAGCAGCAGGCGGGCGGCGCCGGGGAGGTCGGTGTCGATGCCGAGGTCGCGCAGTTGGGTGACGGGGAGGCCGGCGTGGCCGCAGGGGTTGATGCGGGAGAAGGGTTCCAGGTCCATGTCGACGTTGAGGGCCAGGCCGTGGTAGCTGCGACCGCGGCGGATGCGCAAACCCAGGGAGGCGATCTTGGCGCCGTCCACGTAGACACCGGGGGCGTCGGGGCGGGCGTGGGCGGTGATGTCCCAGTGGGCGAGGGTGTCGATGAGGGCCTGTTCCATGAGGGTGACCAGTTCACGTACTCCCAGCCCGCGACGGCGCAGGTCGAGGAGGAGGTAGACGATCAATTGCCCGGGACCGTGGTAGGTGACTTGGCCGCCGCGGTCGCTGGCGATCACGGGGATGTCGCCGGGGGCGAGGAGGTGTTCGGGGCGGGCGTTGCGCCCGAGGGTGAACACCGGGGGATGTTCGGTGACCCAGATCTCATCAGCAGCTCCGGGGGGGGCGTTTTCGGTGTGGTCGCGCATGGCAGCCCAGGTGGCGTGGTAGTCGCTGCGCCCCAGGTGACGGATGGTCACAGTGCCCACAGGACCCATTCTTGGGCGGTGAGTTCGCGGTAGATGGCGTCCAGTTGGTCTTTGGAGGTGGCGCGGATGGTGACGGTGACCGCCAGGTAGTTGCCCTTGCGCGATGGGCGGGTGGTGATGGCGCTCTGGGGGGTGTCGGGGGCGTGGCGGCGGACCAGCTCGTGGACGCGGTTGGGGAGGTCGGAGTCGCCCCGCCCCATGACTTTGATGGGGAAGTCGCAGGGGAATTCCAGCAGGGTGTCGGGTTCGTCTCGTGTTGCCATGGGTGTTTATCTGCGGGTTTGGGACGGGTTTTTCAAGCGGCGAGTCGGGCCTTGAAGTCTTGATAGAGGGTGTGCATCCGCC
>JALSHN010000135.1 GCA_026982215.1 Gammaproteobacteria bacterium | reverse complement strand
CCCGACACACCACCTGCGGCGTGGGGAAGTCCGGCTCCCCCACTTCCAAATGGATGATATCTCGCCCCGCCGCCTCCAGTTCCCGGGCACGCCCCAGCAGGGCCATGGCGAGAAACGGCGAGACCGCTCGCCCCCGCCGTGACAAGGACGGCCTCAGCGGCGCGCCCACAGACGTTCGATCTCCTCCAGCCCCAGCACCCCCAGTTCACCCCCGTCGCCGAGACGTCGGGCCGGACTGCCGGGCTCACCCAGCTGGTCCACCACTTCCAGGGCACCGGTGAAGTCGTCCTCGCGGGTGTAATCGTTGGCGGTCACCAAGGTGGGTACCCCCGCCGCCACCGCGGCACGTACCCCGTTGGCGGAGTCTTCCAGCGCCAGCGTCTGATCCGCCTCCAAACCCAGGCGTTCCAGGACATAAAAATAAATGTCCGGGGCGGGCTTCTTCGCCGGCACCACATCCCCGGCGCCGATCTCGGCGAACCAGCCGAGGGACTCGGCTCCCAGGGTATTCTCCAGCAACGCGGTGACGTTCTCAGGGCTGGTGGTGGTGGCGATGGCCAAGGTCACCCCCGCCTCACGCGCCTGGCGCAACAAACGCTCCACGCCGGGGCGCAACGGCACCGCTCCCTGGGCGAGCAGTTCGGCATAGTGACGGTTCTTGGCCTGGTGCAACTCGGCGAGGAAGGCCGTCAACCCACCTTCAGGGGCGGTAAAGTCCGGCCGATAACGGTCGATGTAGTGCCGCATGCGCTCCTTGCCGCCGGTGACCGCGAGCAACTCACGGTAGAGGGGCTCGTCCCAATACCAGTCCAATCCGGCATCGGCGAAGGCCCGGTTGAAGGCAACCCGATGCCCCTGGCCCTCGGTATCGGCCAAGGTCCCGTCCACGTCGAATAGGAGTGCACGCAATCGATTCATGATGGTTTAAGTTCTCTTTGCAAGTGTTTGTATGATGTCGTCGGCGGGGAACCGCGCAACGCGGCGGGCAATCATATCAAAAACCCCCACCCCCTCAAGCACGGTTGGTTGCTCAAGCCCCGGCGCTATGGTAGAAACGCCAGCTTATTCGCTTTTGGGCAGTCTCGGGGGCGACGGACCACGCCGTGAAGGAACGAACTGCAACCCCCGACTCGATTCGGAGAGACGTCATGGCCAACAAACAGCAGAGCAAGGTGCACGGAAGTTCCACCATCGGCTCGTTGGGGATCACCCCCTATGAGGCGAAGGAAGGCGAGGAATACATGAACGAGCAGCAGCTCGAACATTTCCGCCAGATCCTCATCGCCTGGAAGAAGGAACTCATGGAAGAAGTGGACCGGACCCTGCACCACATGCAGGACGAAGCGGCCAACTTCCCCGACCCCAACGACCGTGCCACTCAGGAATCGGAATTCACCATCGAACTGCGTACCCGTGACCGGGAACGCAAACTCATCAAGAAGATCGATGAATCCCTCGCCCTCATCGAGAGCGGGGATTACGGCTTCTGTGAACAATGCGGCGAGGAGATCGGCATTCGTCGCCTGGAGGCCCGCCCCACCGCCACCCTGTGCATCGAGTGCAAAACCCTGGACGAGATCCGCGAAAAACACCGCGTGGGATAAGCAGCGCATCCGCCGATGTTTTCAAAGAGAAGGGGGCCGTTGGGCCCCTTTCTCGTGTCAGTCATGTCATACAAAAGATGTCACGCCTGCACATCCTGGCAATGGCTGAGCACCAGCCGCGGCGGTTCCACCGAAAACACGAACGGCGAGGCCCGACGCAAGGCATTCAAGCCGAGGATGTTGCGATCGAGGCCGGGAAACACCGCCGCCTCCACATCGTGGAGCACGCAACTGTTACCGATCACCACCCGCCGCAGGCGATACACTGGCACCACCCGGCGGGTCCCGTCGGCCATCACCCCGGTGAGATCCCGCACGTATTCCGCATTCCCCTGCACCTTCAAGGTCTCGAGGATATGCTCGCCGATGGCCAGATAGCCCGAGCCAGTATCCACCATGAACTCCACCGCGCCCAGGCCGTCGATCTCTCCCCCCACATAAAAAGTGGCCGCACCCTTGGTCCACATGGGGATCACCGAATCGAATTCCGCCGCCGCCGCCACACCCCAGCCGGCGAACAGAGCGGCCAAAAGCACACGTTTCATCGCTTACCTCCACAAGTTCACTGGCAAAGTGTCTCTGCCAGACTACAGCCCAACGGCAAGATACATGCCGAACTATCGACAGGCGTGGAAAAAAATGAACATCCTCAGCGCCGCAGGGCGAGAATCCCCGCCGCCACCACCAGCGCCCCACCGACCCAGGCGGTCACCGGGGGCAGTTCGTGCCAGAGTAGCCAGCCCAACATGAGGGCGAACAGCACCGTGGCATAACTGAACGGGGCCACCACCGCCGCCGGCGCATGGCGATAGGCCTGAGTGACCCCGTACTGCCCTGCGGTGGCCAAAACACCGGCCACCACCGCCCACAACACGGCGGAGCCCGCCCACTGACCCTGCCACCACCAAGCTGCCGGTGCCGAGACCACCGTACTCACCAGGGCGAAATAGAACACCACCCGCCATGGCGGTTCGCTATCGGACAAGGCGCGCACGGCCACCATCGCCAAGGCGGCCAAGGCCCCCGAGGCCAGACCCACCCACGCCGCCGGTCGCCACCCCGTCCCCTGAGGATCCAACAGGCCGTACACGCCCACGAAGCCCACGACCACGGCCAATACCAAGCGCCCCCCCACCGGTTCACGTAACCACAGCCAAGCGAACAGGGGCAGGAACAACGGCGTGGTGTAACTGAGCAAAACCGCCTCGGCCAGGGTCAGATGGTCGATGGCGTAGAAAAAGGTATACATCGCCCCGACACCGAACAGCCCTCGGGCCAGATGGCCCCAGGGGCGACGGGTGGACAGCCCTCCGAGACCGTGACGCAGCAGCCACGGCAACGACAGCGCCAGTCCCACCACCGAGCGCACAAAGACGATTACCTCGGGAGAGAGGTGGACGGCGGCGACCTTCACTGCCGCCCCCAAACCGGCGAAGGCCGCCGCGGCGGCGAGCATGTAACCGGCAGCGGTCGCTGGTCGATGCAAACGCTCCCCGGCCTGTCCCCTCCCCGCCGCTTGTGGGAGAATGCTGCGCTTCGATCGATCCGTCACCGTGATTCCGACCCTTCGAGACCATGAAGAACGACCTGTTTCAACCCCCGCTCCCGAGCAAGAATCGCCCCGCCTTGCGCTATGCCCATCTTTATGGCAGCGCCGACGCCCTGGTGTTGGCCAACCTGGCCCGGCGTCATTCCGGCCCGGTGGTGATCGTGGGCGAAGACATGACGGGCATCCATAGACTGGAAGAGGCCCTCGCTTTCTATCTCGGTGAAGACGACGCGCCCCCCCTGTTGGCCTTCCCCGATTGGGAGACCCTCCCCTACGACGTCTTCTCCCCCTATCAGGACATCGTCTCCCAACGGCTGGAGACCTTGCACCGTCTCCCCGCTCTCCAACGGGGCTTGTTACTGCTGCCGGTGGCCACGCTCATGCAAAGGCTGGCCCCCCGCGACTACCTCAGCGGCCGGGTGTTCGACTTGAAACCAGGGGATCGGCTCGACCCACAGGCCTTCGGCGAACGCCTCACCGCGGCGGGTTATCGCCATGTGCCCCAGGTGAACGAACATGGCGAATTCGCCATTCGCGGCGCGCTCATCGACCTCTACCCCATGGGCTCCGAGCTCCCCTACCGCATCGACCTCTTCGACGACGAGATCGAGAGCATCCGCACCTTCGACCCTCAAAGCCAGCTCACCATCGACCGGACCGAAGCCCTGCGGCTGCT
>JALSHN010000134.1 GCA_026982215.1 Gammaproteobacteria bacterium | reverse complement strand
CCCAGGGTGGTGGGAATACGTCATCGGAGAGGCGCGCCCCCTGGACACCCGCCGGTTGCATGTCATCTGCCTCAACCACCTCGGCTCCTGCTTCGGCTCCACCGGCCCCACCAGCCTGAACCCCACCACCGGCGCCCCCTACGGTCCCGACTTCCCCGAACTGGCCATCGAAGACATCGCCGAGGCCGCTTGGCGCGCCCTGAAATGCCTCGGGCATCCGCGCTATCACCTGGTAGGCACCTCCATGGGCGGCATGGTCGCCCTGGCCCTGGCCGCGGCCCACCCCGAATCCGTCCACGGCCTCACCCTCATCAGCAGCGCTCCCCGCGCCAGCGCCACCGCCATCGCCGTGCGCTCACTGCAACGAGAGATGGTCACCAACGACCCTGCCTGGGCCCACGGTCGTTACCACCCCGGTCCCGGTCCGGTGAACGGCATGCGCCTGGCGCGCAAACTCGGTTTCATCTCCTATCGCTCCGGCGCCGAATGGGACCGCCGCTTCGGGCGTGATCCCTACCACGGCGACACCCTCCACCCCTTCGCCGCCGGCTACCAGGTGGAAAGCTACCTCGAGGCCAACGCCCGCAAATTCGCCGCGCGTTTCGACGCCAACAGCTTCCTGCAGCTTTCCCGGGCCATGGACCGCTTCGACATCGACCACCACGGCGGCCTGAGCCACCTCGCACGCCGCCTGCCCTCCGCCCCCCACCTCGTCATCGGCGTCGAAACCGACTTCCTCTTCCCCCTGGAACAACAACGTGAGATCGCCCAAGCCCTGGAGGCCGGCGGCCAGGCGGTCCACTTCGCCGCCCTCCCCTCGCTACAAGGCCACGACGCCTTCCTGGTGGACAAGGCCCGCTTCACCCCTCTGCTGAAACAACACTTCCAACACCTGGCCCGCTGACGCCTTCAAGCCCCGCCGCCAACGGTCGAAAAGATCCCGGAGCTACCGGGAATCGACCATGGACCTCGCCACCCTCATCGGCCTCATCAGCGGCATCGCCATCATCACCGCCGCCGTCCTCGACGGCGCCGCCCTCGACACCTTCATCAACCTCCCCGGGGTGATGATCGTCCTCGGCGGCACCCTGGCCGCGGTATTGATCAAATTCCCCCTGAAAACCAGTCTCCGCGCCTGGAAGAACGGCCTCGCCGCCGCCTTCTTCGACCGCCACGAGAGCAGCCCGGAACTCATCCAGCTCACCAAAAAACTCGCCGCCCAGGCAAGAAAACACGGCCTGCTCGCCCTGGAAGACGCCCAAGTCAACAATCCCTTCTACAAAAAGGGCCTGCAGCTGATCGTCGATGGCCGTGACCCGGACGTCGTCCGCGCCATCCTCTCCCGGGAAATGAACCACGCCCTGGAACAACTCCGCTTGGGCGAACGCGTCTTCCGCGCCGTGGGCGACTCCGCCCCCGCCTTCGGCATGATCGGCACCCTGGTGGGCCTGGTGCAAATGCTCGTCTCTCTCGACAACCCCGACACCCTGGGAGCCGGCATGGCCGTCGCCCTGCTCACCACCCTCTACGGCGCCCTCATCGCCAACCTCATCGCCCTGCCGCTGGCCGACAAACTGGACATGCGCGCCCAGGCCGACCACCAACAAAAGGCCCTCATCCTCGATGGCCTGCTCGCCATCCAGGACGGCCAACACCCCCGAGTGATCGAAGAACTCCTCGAACCCTACCTGGACGAGGCCCTGCGTCACTCCCTCCACGGCCACGGCAATTCAAAGGGCAAGACATGAGCACACCCAAGGCCTTCGGGGCCCCCGGCTGGATCGTCACCTTCGCCGACCTCATGGCCCTACTGCTCACTTTCTTCGTCCTGCTGCTCTCCTTCGCCGACATGGACAAGGCCAAATATCAGGCCATGATCGAGGCCATGGCCCGCGCCTTCGGTTCCCCTCCGGCCGTCATCGGCGACCACCCCGGCAGCGTCATCGAACTCCCGCAGCCACAGCCCATCCAGCGCCCACGGCACGATCCCCAAACCCTGCAAGACGACCTGGAACACACCCTCGCCGACGAACTGGCTCGACGCGACGTCACCCTCCAGCGCCGGGCCGACGGCCTGCTCATCCGCTTCCCCGAGCGCATCGCCTTCCCCTCGGGGCGCGCCGAACTCACCCCCGAGTTACGCGCCATGCTCGACAAGATCGCCCCCCAACTACAAAACCACCGCGGCCCCCTCATCGTCACCGGCCACAGTGACGACCGCCCGCTGGTCCAACCCAACCGCTACCGTTCCAACTGGGACCTCTCCGCCGCCCGCGCCGTCTCCGTGGTCCACTATCTCATCGATCCGCTCCACATCCCGCCCCACCGCCTCACCGCCCAAGGCCAGGCCGACACCCGCCCGTTGTTCCCCAACGATACGCCCAGTCACCGCGCCGCCAACCGCCGCATCGAACTCCTGCTGCAATTCCCCCAGCGCTCCCGGCAGACAAACAAAAACCCCGCCACCGGCGGGGTCTGAAGGGCGCGGCATCCGTGCCGCAACCACCACCCTTGTCACGGAAACCCGCGCTCCGTCAGTCCTCATCCTCTGCGAAAGGTGCAGAATCGGCATGGTGACGCTGCTCCCCGATGCGGCTGGCCCGGGCCATGATGTGGTAGATGACGTTCTGCTCCAGCACGCCGCGCACCAGATGGGCGCCGGGTCCGTCGGCATAAACGGCCACGTCCTCGGCGGCATGGGTCTCCGAACCGCGCGGCACCAGCGCCTCCTGGTGGAAACCCTCATCCTCGGTGTCGATGGTGGAGAGATCCGCCACCCGGCCGGCGGCGATGGGTTCCCGGTAGCGGGTGTCGCCGCCGCGCTCGAGCAGGGCAAAGCCGCGGCCGTTGGCATAGCTCAGGGTGGTGTAGGGCATGCCATCGGCGGCGCGCTCGAATTCATCCTTGGGCTCGCCACGGCTGTCGTTGCCCACTACCTTGCCGAGGATGGGATTGCCGCGGGTCGGATAGCCGGCGATGGTGAACACGTGGCTGTGATCGGCGGTGACGATGATCAAGGTCTCTTCCCGGTCCACCTTCGCCAGGGCGGTCTTCACCGCCTCGGCCAGCTCGATGGTATCGGTCAGGGCCCGGTAGGCGTTGCCGGCGTGATGGCCGTGATCGATGCGCCCGGCCTCCACCATCAGGAAATAGCCCTTGCGGTTCTGCTGCAAGATGTCGATGGCCTTGGCGGTCATCTCGGCCAGCGAGGGCTCCCCGCCGCTGTCCTGCTCTCGATCGGCTTCATACTCCATGTGCGAGCGGTCGAACAGCCCGAGCAGATGGCGCACCTTGCGCGGATCGACGGCATCGAACTGCGCCTTGTTCCAGACGAAGGCGGCCTGGTCGAAACGCTGCACCCATTCCTCGGTCAGATTGCGGCCGTCGTCACGCTCGCCGGTCTTGTCGGGATCTTCCGGGTCGGCCAGATCGCGCGGCCAGAAGCTGCGCCGGCCGCCGCCCAGGGCCACCTCGATGCCGTCCCCGTAGGGAAACTCGATGAGCTGGCGGGCGATGTCCTTGCAGCCGTTGGCCCGGGCCTCATCGGTCAGATCGTGGTCATCCTCCCAGTTACGCTCAGGCGCATGGGCGTAAGTGGCCGCCGGCGTGGCATGGGTGAGCCGGGCCGTGGTGACCACCCCGGTGGCCTTGCCGGCCAGCTCGGCCTGCTGGAGAAAGGTGACCAGTTCCTTGCCGCGGCTGGAGGCGCAATCCCCGCGAATCACGCTCTGATCCATACTGATGACGCCGGCCTTGGTCTTCACGCCGGTCATCATGGCGGTCATGGTCCCGGCCGAATCGGGCGTCTGCTGGTTGGTGTTGTAGGTCTTGGCCAGGGC
>JALSHN010000133.1 GCA_026982215.1 Gammaproteobacteria bacterium | reverse complement strand
ATCTGGTGGGCCTGAAGATCGATCGTTTCCTGGGTGGGGGGGCTTATTTGTCGGGCCAGGCCTGGGGGGCCTTTGATGGCGGGGCAGGCGGGTACGCGGTGGGATTTCTCGGGCTGGGGTGGTCTCACCTCTCGGGTCGATGGCATCCCTGGGGGGAGGTGAACCTCGGGGCCGCCGGCGGTGGAGGGATCGCCGTCGGGCCGGGGATTTTGGCACAGCCCATGCTGGGGGTTGCCCGTGTACTCGCTGGCGACGGCGTTTTGTCGCTGGCGGCAGGGCGGGCGTGGGCCTTGCAGGGGACGTTCGCCGCTTGGGTGTTGGAATTATCTGTTGAATATCGATTCACTACGCCGGGGGCGTCGTGACAAGGCCGGGGGGGGGCGGGATAATACCCGGGCCGACGGGGTTCCTCGTGCGCAACAACGACATCAAGAAAGGATCGGCATGAAAAGGATGTGTCTCATGGCCCGTTGGATCGGTGCGGCCGTGCTGTCTGCCTGGGTGGTCGTCGCCGGGGCCCAGACTCCGCAACTCCCTGCCAATCTCTCTGCTGCCCAGGCGGCCCAAGGGCTGCAACTCCTCAAGAATCTCCCCCCCAGTCAGCGGGCCGCCGCCCTGGCGATGTTGCGCGGGCGCAGTGGCGCGACAGGCCCGGTGAAACCTGTCGAGACCGGTCGGGTGGAGACTCCGCCGGCGGAGCGACTCCAGTCGGCGGAAGAGCCGATGTTTGCCGAGGAAACGATGGGGCGGCTGCGCGCCGGGGATACCCTCATCATCCGTTTCCTGCCCCAAGAGGACGAGGAGGCGGGGACGGTGGGGCGAGAGGGGCCCATGATCCGGCAGCCGGAGGCCCCGTTGCGTCTGCTGGTGGAACGGCCGCAACGTTTGTTCAAACTCGATGAAAACGGGATATTGGACTTCCCGCCGGTGGGGCGCATCCCCTTGGCCGGGCTCGACGAGGAACAGGCCGCCGCCCGCCTGATGGTGGAGCCCCTGCTGGCGGACTACCGTATCGAGGTCCAACGCCTGCCGGTGGAGCCGGTGGGGGTGGAGGCCCTGCAACCCTTCGGCTACGACTTCTTCCAGCGGCGCACCCCGGTGGAGGTGACCCCGCCGCCCACCTCGGTGCCGGGGGATTATCTGGTGGGTCCGGGGGACGTATTCCTGGTCCAGTTCTATGGCAAGGAAGACCAGTCCTATGAGCTGGAGGTGGACCGCGAGGGGCGGTTGCACTTGCCGGGAATCGGTCCGCTGTCGGTGGCTGGACTCACATTCCAGGAACTGAAGCGGAGTTTGAGCCAGCGGGTACGCCGTCAGCTCATCGGTGTCAAGGTGAGTGTCAGTCTGGCGCGGCTGCGCACCATCGAGGTGTTCGTGCTCGGTGAGGTCCAGGTGCCCGGGGCCTATGTGGTCGATGCCCTCACCGATATCAGCGGGGCCCTGTTGCGGGCCGGGGGGGTGAGTCAACAGGGGTCCTTGCGGCGGGTCCGCTTGCTCCGCGGCGGCAAGGAAGTGGCGCGACTGGACCTCTACGATCTGCTGTTGCAGGGTGACAAGCGCAATGATCATCGCCTGCAGGCGGGGGACGTGATCCATGTGCCGGTGGTGGGGGATACCGTGGCCGTAGCCGGCGAGGTGAAACATCCCGCCATCTATGAGTTGGGACGGGAACGTTCGCTGGAGCGGGTACTGGCCCTGGCGGGTGGCCCCACCGCCCAGGCCTATCTGGAAGCGGTGAAAGTGGAACGGGTGTCCGCCGAGGACGGGCAACGGGTCTTGGATGTAAATTTCACCACACCGGCAGGGCGGGAATTTCCGGTGCGGAACGGGGATCGCATTCAGGTGGCGGCGGTGGCCGAGCGCAAGCGGGACGTGGTGTTCCTCGAGGGGCACGTGCGTCGGGCCAGTTGGTATCAATGGCGCGAGGGCATGCGCCTCTCCGAGCTGATCCCCGATACCGATGCCTTGCTTCCCGAGGCGGACCTGGAATACGTCCTCATCCAGCGCGAGGGGGCGGCCGGCCAAGTGGCGGAGGTGCTGTCGACGCGCCTGAGCGCCGCTTGGGATCTTCCCGGCAGTGAGGCCGATCCGTTGCTGCGCCCCCGCGATCGGGTGTGGGTGTTCGACATGGGCAACAACCGCGCCCTGTTGCTGGACCCCCTCATCCAGCGCCTCAAGGCTCAGGCGCAGGCGGGTGAGCCGGCACGGGTGGTGCGGGTCAACGGTCAGGTGCGCGCGCCGGGCAGTTACCCGCTGGAAGCGGGGATGCGTCTGTCGGATCTGGTGCGCGCCGGCGGGCGGTTGCGGGAGTCCGCCTATCTCCTGGAGGCGGAGCTGACCCGTTTTCGCATCGAGGCCGGTCTGCCGCGGGAGATCGAACACCTGAAGATCGATCTGGCGGCGGCCTTGCAAGGACGGGACGGCGCTGATCTGCTGCTGCAGCCTTACGATGTGCTCACCATCAAGGAAGTCCCCCAGTGGGAGGAGCAGGCGCGGGTGACCATCGAAGGTGAGGTGCGTTTCCCGGGTACCTATCCCATCCGCCGTGGTGAGACCCTGGGGCAGCTGTTGCAACGGGCCGGCGGTCTCACGCCCCATGCCTATCCCCGTGGAGCGGTCTTCATGCGTGAGGAATTGCGTCAGCGGGAACAGGAACGCATGGAGGCCATGGCCGCCAATCTGGAAGAGGAGCTGGCGGCCATGACCTTGGAGAGCCGGGGGGATCCGGCCCAGGCTCAATCCATCACCGTGGTGCGTCAGCTCATCCGTCAAGTGCGCAGTAGCCGAGCCGCCGGTCGTCTGGTCATCGATCTCACCGGTGAGGATAAGACGGCCACCCAACGGAGTTTGGAACTGGTGCTCAAGGGTGGGGATCGATTGTATATCCCCTCCCAGATGCAGGAGGTGACCGTGCTGGGTGAGGTCTTCCACCCCACCTCCCATCTGCATCGAGAGGGAATGACATGGCGCGACTATGTCAATCTCTCCGGGGGTATGACTCACAAGGCCGACGAGGACCGGGTGTACGTGGTGCGCGCCAACGGCAGTGTGGAGACGGTGAAAGGACGCTGGTTCGCCCCTCGGCGGGTGCGGATCCAGCCGGGTGACACCATCATCGTCCCCTTGGACACCGAACGGGTACGGCCCTTGCGTCTGTGGACCGACGTCTCGCAGATCCTCTATCAGTTGGGTATCGCCGCGGCCTCGTGGAAGACGGTGGGGTTGTTTTGATGACCACCGCCGTGGGCGATGACGAACCCGTGAGCTGCTTCAAGGAGTCCCAGGCATGAAGATGATGGAACCCCCACCCCCGGATCACCACCGCCATGGCGGACAGCCTCCGGTGATCTATTACATGCAGCCGGGGGCACAGCCGCTGGAGGACGACGATGAGATCGACCTGCGGCGACTGTGGCAGCATCTCAAGGCCGGCAAGTGGTGGATCCTTGCCTTGACCTTGCTGGCCGCTTCGGCGGCGGCCTTTTTCGCCTGGACGGCCGAACCCCGTTATGAAGTGAGTGTGGTGATGAGCCCGGTGGAGAGCGGCAAGGGGGGTGGGCTCTCTGCCCTGGCGAGTCAGTTCGGTGGCCTGGCTTCGCTGGCCGGAATCGACCTGGGCGGTGGTGGTGGGAAGACGGAAGAGGCGCTGGCGGTGTTGGAGTCGCGCCGCTTCACCGAGGCCTTCATCCGTGATCACCAATTATTGCCGGTGTTGTTCGCCGATCGCTGGGATGCTGAACAGGGGCGCTGGCGGCTGGAACCGGGGGAGAAGGCCCCGGACATGTGGGATGCCGTCAAGGCCTTCAATGAGATCCGCCAAGTGAACAGCGACAAAAAGAGTGGTCTGGTGACGCTCACCCTGCGCTGGCGCAAC
>JALSHN010000132.1 GCA_026982215.1 Gammaproteobacteria bacterium | reverse complement strand
GCATGACCCTCGTGCCCGGCATGACCTTCATGACCGGGATGCCGATTGTTGTTCTTGTCACCCATTTTTCCCACCTCGCAGATGCAACCGTTCGAATCGTGATTACGGCATCACAACCGCCAGGAAAGCGCGGCACTCCCAGACCAATCCGCCGCGCCATCGCTCAATCCCCTCAGCAAGCTGCCCTGGAGACGCCAGCGGCCGGCGAAGAAGCGCCCTACCCCCAGCCCCAACTCTCGGGCCACCTCGCCCCCGGGGATGCTGTTGTCCCGTTGGTTCCACCACAGAGACCAGCCCACCGCGCCTCGCTGGTGATAGACCCCCAACCCATGGCTGGCGTAATTCTCGTAACGCTGCTGATCGGAGTCGCCGGCGAAGGTATGACCCCACTGCCCCAGCAGGCGCAGATCGCTACGCAGGGCGTAGCCCAAGCCCAATTGCACCGTCGCATCGAAGGCGCCGGTGCCCAGACCCGTATCCGCGTTGGCGGTGGGCCATTTCACCAAGCCCCCCACCACCGGGGTCCAGCGTCCCCAAGCCACCATCCGGCTCACCGAGGTGAAGACGTCGCCGATCCCACTCACCGTCTCCTGCCCATCGTCGAGGCGGAAATAGGGGATCACCGCCGAGGCGGCCCAGCCATCGCTCCCATAGCGGCTCATCCCTACCCACGGGGCTTGAAGCGTGATCTGGGAGCCGGTGCCGAAATCGCCCCGCCGGTAATCCCAACCCAGATCGAGGTAAAGCGCGGAAAAGGCCGAGGGGGCCCATGACAGCCCCCCCAACACCATGAGCAGTAACCAACGAGGCATCACCCCTCACTCCTGATGCATCGCCTGCATCTCTTTGCGCAGTGCCTCCATTTCCTGGTGTATCTTCTTACGCTCGGCCTCGCTGAGCTTGCCGTCGCGCATCTTCTTGGACATGTCCTCCATCACTTCGGACATGCGTTCCATCACCTTGGACATGTGTTCCATGTGTTTCGGATCCATCTGCCCCTGCATCATCATGCCGTTCATCTGCATCATCATGCCCTGCATCTGATGCATCATCTCCATCATCGACTGCATGCCCATCTGGTCCATCATCTGCCGGCCCATCATCTGATGGCCGGCCTGGCCGGACATGTGGCCCTGCATGGCACCAGAGCCATTCATCATCTGCGCCTGGGCCGTGGCAGCGCCGCCCATCAATGCCAATGCCAAAATTCCTTTGTGCAGCACCTTCATCCGCGTTCCTCCTGAACCGTTGAAAAAGGAAAGGGAGCACGCTCCCTTCCCCAGTGTAGTTCCTGCTTCTTGGGCACAGGTCAAGCTCAGGGGTAGTACACCCCGGCCCGATGTTTCTTGCCGTCGGCGGTCTTGAACAGAATCAGCAGTTGATGCTTGCCGGCATGCCCCAGATCGTAACCGGCCATGTACCAATCCCCCATACGCATCATCATCTTGCTCTGGGAACTGTCGTTGGGATGGATGACCTTGGAATTGACCTTGGCGTCGGTGACCACGTGACCGTCGTGTTCGATCTTGACCATGAAGTTGTGGCTCCCGCCATGTTCCATGCCCTTTTGCGCCTCCATGACATGGAAACTCACCTGATAGCCATCGACGTTCTTTTTCTTGAGGAACATCTCGCCGGACATGGCCATGGCGCCATGATTGCCCTTGTCGTGTCCCTTCATGTCGTGGCCGTCGTGACCGTGGCCCTCACCGGCCATCACCGGCGCAGCGACTCCCAGCAGGGTGGCCAGTCCGAAGATTCGCATCGTTTTCATCAGTTCACTCCTTTGGATCGTCATTGTGAAAAACAAACCTAAAAACCTATCGAGCCACGCGGCGGGCACGCAGGGCCTCCTTGGCCTGGAGCACCAGGCCGTAGATCAGGGGCAACACCAGCAGCGAGAGCAGGGTGACGCTCACCATGCCGCCCACCATGGGGGCGGCGATGCGTTGCATCACCTCCGAACCGGTACCGCCGCCCCAGAAGATGGGCAACAGCCCGGCGATGATGGCGGTGGCGGTCATGACGATGGGACGCACCCGTTCCAGGGTGCCTTCGGTGACCGCGTCCCAGATCTCCCTTTTGGGCAGGATGAGCAGTTTGCCCGGCCGGTGGCGTTCGGCGCGCAGCTTCTCCTCGTGATCGAGGTATTCCTCGGTCTGGGCCAGTTCCTCGGCCAATTCGGCGGGAAGCTGCTCGGCGGCATGGGCCTCACGGCGGCGTTCCACGGCGTGATCGATGAAGGTGAGCACCAGCACGCCGATTTCGGCGGCCACGCCGGCCAGGGCGATGAAGCCCACCGCCACCGCCACCGACATGTTGAAGCCCAGCCAGTACACCAACCAGAAACCGCCGATGAGGGCGAAGGGGATGGAGAGCATCACCACCAGCGGCGCGCTGACGTTGCGGAAGTTGAAATAGAGCAGCACGAAGATGATCAGCAGGGTGGCCGGGACCACCAGCTTCAACCGCGCCTGGGCGCGCTCCATGTACTCGAATTGCCCCGACCACTGCAGGGTGTATCCCGCCGGAATGTCCACCTCCTTGGCCACCAGCTCCTTGGCCCGGGCGACATAGCCGCCGATATCGTCCCCTTTGATGTCCACGTACACCCAGGCGTTGGGGCGGGCGTCCTCGCTCTTGATGGAGGGTGGCCCCCGCTTGAGCTCCAGCTCGGCCACCAGCGAGAGGGGAATCTGCGCCCCGCTGGGCGTGGGGATAAGCACCCGTTTGAGGGATTCCAGGTTGTCGCGCAGCTCGCGCGGGTAGCGCAGGTTCACCGGATAGCGTTCCAGTCCTTCGATGGTCCAGGTGATGTTCATGCCACCGATGGCGCTCTGGATCACCTCGGCCACGTCGCCCACGGTGAGGCCGTAGCGGGCCGCCTGTTCGCGGTCGATGTCGAAATCGAGGTAATACCCACCGGCGGCCTTGTCGCCAAAGGCCGAGAGGGTGTCCGGCAAGGTCTTGAGCACCCGTTCGATGTCCCCGGCCACCTGTTCCAGCACTTCGAGATCCGGCCCGCTCACCTTGATGCCGATGGGGGTCTTGATACCCGTGGAGAGCATGTCGATGCGGGTCTTGATGGGCATGGTCCAGGCATTGGCCAGACCGGGGAACTGAATCGCCCGATCCATTTCATCCATCAGTTCCTTGATGGTCTTGTCGGGGTCGGGCCACTCCTCCCGCGGCTTCAGGCGAATGGTGGTCTCGATCATCGACAGGGGCGCCGGGTCGGTGGCGGTCTCGGCGCGGCCCACCTTGCCGAACACCGTCTCCACCTCCGGGAAGGATTTGAGGATCTTGTCGGTCTGCTGCAGGATCTCCTTGGCCTTGGTGATGGACAACCCGGGATAGGTGGTGGGCATGTAGAGGATGTCGCCCTCATCCAGCGGCGGCATGAACTCCGAGCCCAGTTTGTTCACCGGTATCCAAGTGGCGAGGAGCAGCCCCGCCGCGGCTGAGAGCACGATCCAGCGATAGCGTACCGCCCGCGAGAGCAAAGGACGATGCAGGGCGTGCAACGTGCGGTTCACCGGATTCTTGGCCTCGGGCAGGATCTTGCCGCGGATGAAATACCCCATCAGCACCGGCACCAGGGTGATGGCCAGCAGCGCCGCCCCGGCCATGGCATAGGTCTTGGTGAACGCCAGGGGGGCGAACAACCGCCCTTCTTGGGCCTGGAGGGTGAACACCGGCAGAAAAGAGATGGTGATGATCAACAACGAGAAGAACAACGCCGGTCCCACCTCCTTGGAGGCCATGCCGATCACCCGCCAACGCTCGGCATTGGTGAGGGCACGCCCTTTCTCCTGCTCGGCGTGCTCCAGGCGTTTGTGGGCGTTTTCGATCATCACGATGGCGCCATCGATCATGGCCCCG
>JALSHN010000131.1 GCA_026982215.1 Gammaproteobacteria bacterium | reverse complement strand
GGGTGCGGTGCTCAGTCAGCCTGCTTTCAGCAGACGGCGCAGCAGTATCCGCCACAGCAGCGGGTGGATCAACCCGGGGCTCAGTCGGGCCGCGGGCAGGTGCGCAGTCAGTATCCCCAGCATCAGAGCGGTGAGCAGCAGTGTCAGCGGGCGGTGGCGCATGCGGGCGATGGGGTCGGCGTGTTCCGCGGCACGCAGCAGCCGGGCCTTGGCCTCGGCCACTGTCAACGGATTCGGCGTTGGATCGTCCACAACCCCAGCCCTCCGAAGGTCACGCACACCATCCCCAGCCATGCCAGCGCCGGTGTCCGACCGATGAGTCCTTCCAGCCAGTAAAACAGCGCCGCCAACAGCAGTACGGCCCCGGTTCCCACCAGCGCCAGGGTCCCCAGCAACAGCCCGGCCGTCAGTATCGTCTCCAGGGTGCGGCGACGCAGCAGCCGGCCTTCCGCCTCCAGCAGATCGAGCAGGGCGATCAGCCAGCGGCTCAGGGCCTTCAGCGCCGGCCTCCCAGGTCCATCAGTTTGCCGATGATGAAGCCCAGGCTGAAGGCGGTGAGCAGGCTGCCCAGGGGGTGCTCGCTCACCCGCTCCTGAGCCCCTTCCAAGGCCTCACGTCCCTGGCCCAGCAGGCTGTCCAGCTTGGCCTCCAATTCTTCCCAGCCCTCCTGGACACGATTCTGGGCACGTTCCTTGGTCTCGGCGGCCTTGTCTTGGGCCACCGTGCGCACCGCCTCGGTGAGATGGGCGATGTCTTGACGCAGCCGACTGATGTCTGCCTTGAGGGTCTCCAACTCCTTACCGATGGGATCGTCCGCCATTTTTTCTGCCCTCGCCTTGGGTCCTGTGACGTCAATCACCTTAGACGAAGGGCGGTGGATGCGCCACGACAGCGTCCGCTCCATGGTCTATCTTGCCTTGGCATCCCGACCAAGGAGCCAAACCGATGACCCATTGCCCGGTACCGGAATTGCCCGACCCGTTGCGTCCGCTGGTGGAGCTGGCACTGGACGTCCGCTGGACCTGGAGCCACTGGAGCGACGCCCTGTGGCGCCGCATCGACCCCGTGGCCTGGGAGGCGACGCAGAATCCCTGGGTGATCCTTCAGAGTGTCTCGCCGCGGCGGCTGCAACGCCTGGCCGCGGATCCCAGCTTCGTTGCCGAGCTGGAACGACTGGTGGAGGAGCGCCGGGCGCATTACCGCCATCCGCATTGGTTCCACCGTGCCGGTCTGGAGGGACGCCTCTCGCGGGTGGCCTATTTCTCCATGGAGTTCGGTCTCGGTGAATCGCTGCCCCTCTACGCCGGTGGTCTGGGGATTCTGGCCGGTGACACCCTCAAGACCGCCTGCGACCTCGGTCTGCCCATGGTGGGGGTGGGGCTGCTCTACCAACAGGGGTATTTCCGCCAGGTGCTCGATCCCCAGCGGCGCCAATTGGCCTTCTATCCCTTCAATGAACCGGCGAGCATGCCGGTACAGCCGGCGCGCAGCCCGGAAGGCGAGTGGCTGCGGGTGGGTGTGGATCTCCCCGGTCGCCGGTTGTCTTTGCGGGTGTGGCGGGTGCAAGTGGGCTCGGTGGAACTCTATCTGCTCGATAGCAACGACCCCATCAACAGCCCGGTGGATCGCGGTATCACCGCCGAACTCTATGGGGGCGGCAGTGAGCAGCGACTGCTGCAGGAAATGGTATTGGGCATCGGTGGTTGGCGCACCCTGGAGGCCCTGGGGCTGGACGTGGAGGTGTGCCACCTCAACGAAGGCCATGCCGCCCTGGCGGCCTGCGAACGGCTGCGCAGCCACGCCCGTCGTCACGGGGTGGATTTCGATACCGCCTTGTGGGCCACCCGGGCCGGTAATCTGTTCACCAGCCATACCCCGGTGCCGGCGGGCTTCGATCGCTTTGCGCCCGCCCTGGTGGCCCGTTACCTGCGCGGTTACGTCGCCGAGCTGGGTATCGACATGGCGCGCTTCCTCGAGTTGGGTCGTGACGGCGACGGCCTGTTCAACATGGCCTGGCTGGCCATGAGCCTGAGCGGTGCGGTCAACGGGGTTTCACGGCTCCATGGCGTGGTGAGCCGCGCCTTGTTTCAAGGGCGTTTTCCCCGTTGGCCTCGGGTCGAGGTGCCGGTGAGCCACGTCACCAATGGGGTTCACGTCCCTTCTTGGGATTCTCCCGAGGCCGATGAGCTGTGGACCGAGGCCTGCGGAAAGTCCCGTTGGATGGGGGATCTGGAACGGATGGAGCAGGATATCCAGCGGCTGTCGGACGAGGCGTTGTGGAATCTGCGCACCGCCTCCCGCGCCCGGCTGGTGGAGTACGTGCGCCAGCGTCTGCGGCGTCAACTGGCCATCGAGGGAGAAGACCCCCAACGCATCGAGGCGCTGGCCGAGGTCCTCGATCCCAATGTCCTCACCCTCGGTTTCGCCCGCCGTTTCGCCGAATACAAACGCCCCAACCTGTTGCTTTCCGATCCCGAGCGGCTGATTCGCCTGCTGACCAATCCCCATTGGCCGGTGCAACTGGTGATCGCCGGCAAGGCTCACCCGCAGGACGAGACCGGCAAGGCCCTGGTGCAGGCCATCGCCGCTTTCGCTCGCCGTCCCGAGGTGCGCCGGCGGATGGTGTTCCTCAGCGACTACGACATGATTTTGGCCGAACACTTGGTGCAGGGGGTGGATCTGTGGATCAACACCCCGCGCCGGCCTTGGGAGGCCTGCGGCACCAGTGGCATGAAACTGTTGGTGAACGGCGGGCTCAATTGCTCGGTGCGCGACGGTTGGTGGGCCGAGGCCTACGATCCCGAGGTGGGGTGGGCGGTGGGTGTGGAGCGTGAGCTGCCCCCGGAACAGGCCGATCCCCTCGATGCCCGTTCGTTGTTCGAGGTGCTGGAGGGTCAGGTGGTGCCGGCCTTCTACAGCCGCGACGAGCGCGGCATCCCCCCCGCCTGGGTGGCCAAGATGCGCGCCAGTATGGCCCGTCTGGCACCACGTTTCAGTACCAATCGCATGCTGCGGGACTATGTCGAGCGGCATTATCTGCCCCTGGCCGCCTCCGTGCGGGCGCGCAATGCCCGGGGGGGTGAGGTGGCCGGGGAATTGCGCCACTGGGCCGATACCCTGCGGCGCAAATGGTCGCAGATTCATTTCCTCAATCTCAGCGTGGAGAGCCGTGAGGGTGCCCACCGTTTCCAGGTGCAGCTCTACCTGGATGACATCCCCGCCGATTGGGTGCGTCTGGAGCTCTATGCCGAACCCTTGGCGGGCGGCGAACCCGAGCGCCGTCCCATGGAACGCATCCAGCCCCTGACGGGGGCGCGCGGCGGTTTTCTCTATCAGGGACGGGTGGAGAGCGAGCGGCCGGCGTCACATTACACGCCGCGGCTGATTCCTCATCATCCCCGGGCGCACCTGCCCTTGGAGTTGCCGTTGATCCTGTGGCTCAAGTGAGGCGGGGTGGTCATGGGGGGGCTATGCTGAAATCAGGTGTCGAGAACGGAGCGTGTCCATGCCCCAACCCTATCAGCGCATCCTCGCCCCCACCGATTTCTCGGAGACCGCCACCTGGGCGTTGCGGCGGGCCCGTGATCTGGCCGAACGCTTCCATGCCGAGCTGCACCTGCTCCATGTGGTGGCCCACTTCCCCCAGGATCTCGGTGTGGCGTGGATCCCCCCGGAGGACGTGGATCCCAAGCGCTTCTATCTGGAACAGGCTCGGGTGCATTTGCAGCGGCTGGACGAGGAACTGGGTCTCAATGCCGTGCGCCGGGCGTTGTTTTCTCCCTATTCCGCTCGCCACGAGATCGTCGCCTATGCCCGCGAGCATTTGATGGATCTGGTAGTGGTGGGCGCGCACGGCCATAGTCTGGTGGAGACGGTGCTCGGTTCCACCGCCGATGGTGTGGTACGCGATGCCCCCTGTGA
>JALSHN010000130.1 GCA_026982215.1 Gammaproteobacteria bacterium | reverse complement strand
CCCACGCCAGCGCCGGCTCATGAACCTGGATCTGTGCCCTTGATGCTCTCCAGATAGGCGACGATGTCGTCGATCTCGGCATCGGTGAGTTCCAGCCCCCATTGCGGCATCACCGGCGAGCGGCCCATGGCGGCCCCACCCAATTTGATGATCATGCGTTTGTAGTCGGCGTTCTTGTCCGAGGCACGCAGATTGGCGGGGGGAGGATCATAGAGGCGGGCCGCACGCCCTTTGCCGTCGGCATTGACCCCATGGCAGAGGATGCAGTTGGTCTTGTAGAGCACCTCGCCCCGGCGGATCTGATCCCCCAGCACGGTGAGATAGGCCACCACATCGCTAATCTGCTCCTCGGAGAGCTCGCCCTCCCAGGGAGGCATGAACTCTGAGCGCCCCACCGCCGCGCCACCCTTGCGGATGATCTGCTCGTAATAGGCGGCGTCGCGTGGCTGGATCTGCAGATTACGCTTGCCATAGAGCTTGGCGGCCCGGGCCGTGCCGTCACCGCGCGGGCCGTGGCACAGGGTGCAGTAGGTCTTGAAGACGATGCCGCCGCGCACCACCTGTTTGGAAATGGCCTGCTCCACTGCATCCCTGGAGTCACCCGCCCAGGCGGCGCCGGCGGCGAGCACCACCGCCAGTAACGAACCCAGTCCCTTGATGAGGCCCCCCATTACTGCACCTCGAGGACCATGTGCATCTGCGGATGGATAGCACACTCAATGTCCAGCTTGCCGGCCTTGTCGAAGGTCACGGTGCGCGAGTCGCCCTCGGGGAAAGACCCCAGGTCGAAGGTCTTCACCTCCGAGAGCGAGAAGATGTTGTGGAAGAAGGGGTCCTCGTTGAGGAAACGCACGGTGTCACCCACCTTGATGGAGAGGTGTTCCACCTTGTTGCCGGCCTCGTCGACGAAGGTCTTGTTCTTCTGCCCCACCACGTATTCCGCGGCGTGGGCACCGCCCGCGACCCCCAGGGCGAGGGCGGCGGCCAGGGACAGCATGGTCAGTCGCATGTTCATCGGTCGTTCTCCTAAGATTCTGCCGTGGATGTCTCAAGGAAGCTCGGGTACTTCGATGGGCCGGCGGTCGCCGGTGAGGCTCTTGAGGAAGGCCACCAGATCGGCCACTTCCTGCTTGCTCAGCCCCAGCGGACGGATGTTGGGGTCCACCACCTTGGTGTCACCGCCGCGGCTGTAGTGCTCCACCACCTCCTCGAGGGTCTGGTAGCGCCCGTCGTGCATGTAGGGCCAGGTGAGCTCCACGTCACGCAGGGTGGGGGTCTTGAAGGCATGCTTGAGCACCTTGACCTTCACCAGCTTGTAGCGCCCCGGATCCTTGTCTCCCTTGAGGCCGACGTTGTGGAAACCGTCATCGGTGAAGTTGAAGCCCTGATGACAGACCACGCAGCGTGCCTTGCCCTGGAACAGCTCAAAACCCCGCTTGACGGCATCGGACACCGCGTTTTCTTCACCCTTCTGCCAGCGGTCGAAGGGGGACTCGGTAGAGACGATGGTCCGCTCGAAGCTGGCAATGGCCTTGGCGATGGTGTCCGCGGTGATCCCCTCGCCGGGATAGGCGGCCTCGAACAAGGCCACATAGCCGGGGATGGCCTTGAGCTCCTCAATGAGCTCGTCCATGTCCTGATTCATTTCCACTTCGGCGATGATGGGCTTGATCGCCTGCTCTTCCAGGGTGCGTGCCCGCCCGTCCCAGAACTGAAAGCGGTTGTAGGCGGTATTGAGGATGGTGGGGGTGTTGCGCTCCAACACCTTCATGCCATCGCCGATAGCGGTGGGCAGGCCGTCCGACCAGCCCAGGGCCGGGTTGTGGCAGGTGGCGCAGGAAATCCAGTTGGAGCCGGACAGGCGGGGGTCGAAAAACAGCTTCTTGCCCAGCTCGATGCGGGTGGCGGTGGGCTGGTTGTCCGCCGGCGCCGGCACCGCGGCGGGACGCAACCAGGGGCTCTCCTGGGCCAGGGCCGTTCCGACCGACAACGCCCCGGCCAACAGACCCGCGCCCAGGCGGCGAATGAATCCTTGCTGGCTGTGATCTCGTGGCATGGGTGTCTTCTCCTCTTGGTTCACAGTTGGAAACGCTCGGCGGTCCGGTTCAGCGCCGCCGCCGCCTCGTTCATGGTCTGCGAGAGGCGGTTGAGCCCCTCGGTCTGCTCCCGGGTCTCCTCGGTGAGGCCGTAGAAATCGTTCACTGCGGCGATGATGGCGGAAATGGCCTGCTCCTGGCCGTTCATCACCGCCACCAGATCCTGCATGCTGGCGCGGATGGCCCGCGCCCGCTCCGAAGTGGCCCCCACCTCTTCGGCCACTTCCCGCAGACCGTCGATGTTCTGGCGCGACTCCTCCACGGTAGAGTCGAGCATCTTGGCCGTCGCCCCCACCTTGGTGGAGATGGTCTCGATGAGCTCGGCGATCTCGTTGGTGGCCTGGTCGGCCCGCTCGGCCAGACCACGCACCTCGTCGGCCACCACCGCGAAACCACGGCCCTGCTCCCCGGCCCGGGCCGCCTCGATGGCGGCGTTCAGCGCCAGCAGATTGGTCTGCCCGGAGATGTCGCGGATGGTGGCGGTGATGGAGGTGATGGCCTCCGCCGCTCCCACCAGCTCCCGGGTCACCTGAGCAGTCTCCTCCATGCCCTGCTGGAAACGCTTGAAGTTCTCCACCGCCGCGAGGATGCGCTCGGCGGTCTGGGCCACGGTGGCGGCGCTCTGCTCGGCCTCCCCGGCGGTGGAGTCCAGCTGGGCGGTCACCTGAGCGGAGATCTCGGTGACTTGATCCGCCTCGCCCTTGAGTTGGCCCACGGTGCCATAGAGCCGCTGGCTGATGTCACTGATCTGCTCGGCGGCCTGGTTGACCTCGCCGGCCTGGTCGGTGAGCTGAGCCGCGCCGCCCTGGAGCTGGCCGATGGCCTCGCGCAGGCGTTCCACCATCCGCGAGATGGCCTCCACCATGCGCGCCGACTCGTCCCGCCCCATGGCCGCCAACTCGATGCGCAGATCGCCGTCCGCCAGGGCATGCATGGCCTGTTCCACCTTGGAGAGTGTGCGTACCATCACCGAGGCGGCCAACAGGCTCACGAGGACGCCGAACAGGACCCCGACTCCGGCCACCACGGCCCCGAAGACGATCGCCTCACGGCCCTCTTGGATGAGCTGGTTACGCAAGGCGTCCAGGCGCTCGACCTCCTGGGCCGCCAATGCCCCGGCCAGCTCATCGAGGCGCTCCAGGTCGGCCTTCAGGGCCGCCAACCTCTCCCGCGCCCCGGCCACATCCCCCTTCCGCGCCGCCTTGATGACCTCCATCTGTGCCGGGCGCGCCTTTTCCAGCAATTGTTTCAGTTCCTCCAGAAGGGGATCGCCCGCCAGCGTCTCCTCCATCCGCTGCACCGCCTCATCGGCGGCCGAGAGGGCACGGATCGCGCCGATGGCCTGGCGGCGCACCTCACTGGTGCCAGCGGCCAGGGAGACCATCTGCAAGGCGTTTCCGGCCTGGATCACCGCATTACCACCCTCGATCGCCCGTTGCATCCGCGCCTCGGCGGTAGCGATGTCGGACTCCAGCTTCTGGTTCTGCTCGAAGATGGCGAATGCCCCGGAGAGCTCCACCACCAGGATCACCAGGATGAACAGTCCCGAAAGGGTCAATATCTTGGCGCGCCAACTGATGGCGCTGAAGGCACGTTCTAAGGCCAGCAACATGGAAGGGAACCCCCGTCTCTCGTTTCGCTCGGGGCAGGGTATCGACTTGCCGGGCGCTGAACTTGAGCGTGAGCAACGGGTGGGGGTGAGGAAAACGACAAGGCCCCCGGCGGGGGCCTCGAGCGCGGGAGTGAGCCGGGTTCAGACGTTGAAACGGAAGTGGATCACGTCACCGTCGGCGACCACGTAGTCCTTACCCTCCAGGCGCCACTTTCCGGCC
>JALSHN010000129.1 GCA_026982215.1 Gammaproteobacteria bacterium | reverse complement strand
GGCGTGCCAAGGGCGTTCCGGGGCCTGATCCGGGAGGGCGCCGGCCCGGCGCAGGATGGTCTCGGCCAGTAGGGCGTTGAAGGGGGCGGCGATGATCCCAGCCACGAAGGTGAACAGGGTGAAGCCGACGACGAGGAAGGCCAGCCCGAGCAGGGGCCACACCAGCCATTCGATCCATTGCAACCACTCGGGCAGGCGTTGGATCTGTTCGTCCAGATAGCCCCCCAACCAGCTCAGCCCCAGCCAGCCGAGGATGCCGAACACGGCAATGTTGATGAGCAGGGGCAAGATCACGTAGCGGCGTAGCCCCGGGGTTTTGATCAGGGCCGCGCCCTTGAGCAGATAAGCAGCGCCAGTGAGGGGGTTGTCAGCCATGTTCGCTCCTTGAATCGGCTTGGGAGGAAGAGGCAAGGGTCAATGGGGGCTCGCCCTGGTGGGCCGCGCGCGCCAGCAGGGCGGCGCCCACGGCGGCTTGGGTGTGGCGCGCCGGGCACACGGGGACACCCAGCAGCCGTTGCCGCAGCGCGCTCCAAGTGGCGTTGACCGCACCTCCGCCGCTGGTGAGTACCCGGCGTACGGGGGTTCCGCTCAGCCGGGCCAGCAGGCGATAACCCTGCCGCTCTATGCGGGCGATGCCCTCCAATAGACCATGAAGAAAGCGGACATCATCTTCGGGACGGGGCGTGAGCCGGGGGAGGAGGCCGGGGTCAGCGATGGGGAAACGCTCCCCGGGGGTGTTCAGGGGGTAGTAGTCCAGCCCCGAATCTCGTTGGGGCTCGATGCAGCGGCTGAGGCGCTCCAGTTCATGGGGAGTGAAGTGGCGCGCCAGCACCGCCCCACCGCTGTTGGAGGCCCCGGCGGCCAGCCATACCTCGCCCAGCCGATGGCTGTAGACGCCGTGCTCGGGGTCGAACACCGGCTGGCGGGTCAGCAGTTTGAGGGCCAGGGTCGAGCCCAACGCAGTCACTGCATCGCCCGGGGCCTCGATGCCGGCGGCGAGGGCGGCGGCGACGCTGTCGGTGCTGCCGGCGGCGATGACCGCCCCGGACGGCAGACCGAAACGGCGGGCAATCTCTCGGGAGACGGTGCCTACAGCGGTTCCGGGGGGGAAGACCTCAATGGTTTCGAGCTCAGGCAGCAGCTCGGCCACCCAGGCGGGCCAACGGCGTTCCACCGGATCGTAGCCCAGCTTGAGGGCATTGTTCTCGTCGCTGGCCCCGGCCGGGGCGCCCAGGCGCTGGGCCAGCCAGTCGGCCTGGGTGAGGATGTGCCCCCGGGGGTGGCGGGCCTTGAGTTCCATGGCCTTGGCCAGCCCGGAGCCCGGCCCATGGGCCCCGGAGTGTGGCGGGGCTCGCTCGGCGATGCGCCGGGCCGACCCGGCGGCGGCACAGTCGTCGTACATGCGCGCGGGTTCCAGCGGCTGCCCTGTCGGATCCACCACCAGCACGGTACCCGACGTGGCATCCACGGCCAGGGCGGCCACCGTGCCCAATTCTGCCCGGGCGGCCAGGACCTCCAAGGCCTCGAGCAGGGCGTGCCACCATTGCCAGGGATCCTGGCGGACATGGCCCTGGGGGTCACGTTGTGAGGCGGGGAGCGCTGCCCGGCCTTCGGCCAGCACCCGGCCCGCCTCATCGATCAATACCGCCCGTACCCCGGAGGTGCCGACATCGATGCCGAGGAAGCCGGGGGATGCCATCAGGGCAGGGCCACCGGAGACGGTGGGGTCCACTGGGGGGCACGGTGCTCGGCCACCACGGTGGTGTAGATGCCGCCGCGAACGTTGAATTCGGCGGTCAGCCGCATGAAGCGGGGCGCGGTGGCCGCCACCAGATCATCGAGGATCTGATTGGTCACCGCCTCGTGAAAGGCCCCCTCGTCACGATAGGACCAGATGTAGAGCTTCAATGACTTGAGCTCCACGCAACGGCGATCGGGCACATATTCCAGGTGCAGGGTGGCGAAGTCCGGCTGCCCGGTCTTGGGGCACAGGCAGGTGAATTCCGGGATGCGGATGCGGATGGTGTAATCCCGCTCGGGATGCGGGTTTTCAAAGGTTTCCAGTTGCTTGCTCGGTCGGGTAGGCATGACTTTTCCCCTGTGATAGCTTAGCCGCTCATTCTAACCCACATCGCCCAGCCATCTCCGGGGACCATGCGTCTTAGCCGCATCAAGCTCGCTGGATTCAAGTCCTTCGTCGATCCCACGGTCCTGAAGCTCACCAGCTCGCTCACCGCGGTGGTGGGGCCCAACGGCTCGGGCAAGTCCAACATCATCGACGCCGTGCGTTGGGTGATGGGGGAGAGTTCGGCCAAACACCTGCGCGGAGGGGCGATGGCCGACGTCATCTTCAACGGCTCGGCCAGCCGCAAGCCGGTCTCCCAGGCCTCGGTGGAGCTGGTGTTCGACAACAGCGACGGCCGCTTGGGCGGGGCCTATGCCCGGTATGCCGAGATCTCGGTGAAACGTGTGGTGAACCGCGAAGGTCAGTCCACCTATTATCTCAATGGCAGTCGCTGCCGTCGCCGCGACATCACCGACCTGTTCCTGGGCACCGGACTCGGCCCGCGTAGCTACGCCATCATCGAGCAGGGGATGATCACCCGGCTCATCGAGGCCCGACCGGAGGAATTGCGCGCCATCATCGAAGAGGCCGCGGGTATCTCCAAATACAAGGAGCGACGGCGGGAGACCGAGACCCGCATCCGCCATACCCAAGAAAATCTCTCCCGACTCAAAGACATACAAGAAGAAGTAGAGAAACAACTGGAAAAACTGCGCCGTCAGGCGCGTACCGCCGAGCGTTACAAGGCCCTGCGCGAGGAGCAGCGGCGCCTGGCCGGGGAACGGCTGGCGCTGGAGTGGCGTGAATTGTCCCGGCAGGCCGAGGACCAACGCCGCCGCCTGGCCACAGTGGAGACCGAGCGGGAACAGGCCATGGCCCGGCTGCGCGAGATCGAGCGAACCCTGGAGGAGACCCGCCAACGTCGGGAGGTGCTCGCCGAGCGCTTCAACGAGGTCCAGGCGCGTTTCTATCAAAGTGGAGCCGAGCTCTCCGCTCACGAACAGGCCCTCAAACATGGTCGCGAGCGTTTGCAACATTTGGAGAACGAGGCCGCTCGCCTGGGGACGGAACTGGAGGCGGCGCGGCGAACGGTGGAGGAAGACCGCCTGGCCTTGGAGCGGCTCAGTGGGGAGCGCGAGCGGCTGAGGCCCGAGCTGGACACCCTGCGCGATCAAGTGGAGAGCCTCGCCGATCAGCTGGAGGAGGTCGAGGCGGCCTGGGCCAGTTGGCAACGCCAATGGGAGAGCCACACCCGAGAGGCGGCCGAACCCCGGCGCCAGGCCGAGGTGGCCCGCACCCGCATCGAACAATTGGAACAACGCCTGGAGGAGCTGGAGCAACGCCGTCAGCGCCTGGAGAGCGAGGCAGAGCGCCTGGACCTCACCTCGGTGGAAGAAGAGCGCCGGGCACTGGAAAAGCGGCTGGCCGAGTGCCGGCAACGGCGCGAGGCGCTGGAAGCAACACGAGCGCGGTTGCGGGAACAGCTGCGCGCCCAACGGGAGGCCCTGGAGACGCTGGTCCACCGACGCGATGCCTTGCATCGCCAGCGCCACGGGCTGGAGGGGCGGATGGAGGCATTGCGGGCGCTGCAGGAACAGCAGACCGATGAGGCCGCTCGGGCCTGGTTGGAGGCCCAGGGTTTGAGTGAGGCCCCCACGGTTCTGGAGCTCCTGGAGGTGGAGCCGGGGTGGGAACGGGCGGTGGAGACCGTGCTGGGGCGGCTGCTCCAGGCCCGGGTCACCGAGACCTTCTCCCCTTACCTTGCCACCCTGACCGAGACAGAAATGGCCATGGACGTGGCCATCGCGGTCCATGGCGATCGGGAGCGGGGAGGGGGTGGATTGGCCGGCAAAGTGATCGGGCC
>JALSHN010000128.1 GCA_026982215.1 Gammaproteobacteria bacterium | reverse complement strand
GCTCGGCCACCTTGCGGAAGAACAACATCCACAGGGCGAAGAAGATGAACAGGGGGATGAACCAGGAAAGCAGCTCACGCAGGAAGGTGTTCTGCGGCGCCTGGGAGAACTCCACCCCGTACTGGGCCAGGCGGTCGGCCAACTCCGGATCCACCCGGGTGGTGACGAAATGCCGATTCTCGCCGGTGGGGGTCTGGTATTCCCCGGTGATGAACTGATCGCTGATCACCACCTTCTCCACCTTGCGCTCCTCCAGCAGCTCCAGGAACTGGCTGTAGGGAATGGGCTCCACCTGGGGGCCGGAGAACAACAGGCTCTGCAGCAGCAACACCGCCAGCAGGGCCACCATCAAATACCACAGGTTGAATTCCGTTTGCTTTTCCATGGGCTGTCCTCGTGGTCACGGTCCGAGGAGCACAATGGGAGCGCGGCGACCGCTTTTCAACTGCGGCCATTTTCAAGGAGATAAAACGGGGAATTATCCCGTCTCAAGGCATTGTTCCGGCGACACCCACTCATGGCCCAGATCCTCGGCCACTGCCCGATGGGTGACCCGTCCCAGGCACAGATTGAGCCCGGCCCGCAGGCCCGGATCCGCCGCCAGGGCCTCGCGCCAGCCGCGATCGGCCAAAGCGATCACATACGGCGTGGTGGCGTTGGTCAGGGCATGGGTGCTGGTGCGGGCGCAGGCCCCCGGCATGTTGGTGACGCAGTAATGCACCACCCCCTCCTCCACGAAGAAGGGCTCGGCGTGGGTGGTGGGCCGGGAGCTCTCCGCCGCCCCACCCTGATCGATAGCCACATCGACGATCACCGACCCCGGCGCCATCCGCCGCAGGTGTTCGCGGCGGATCAGCTTGGGGGCCTGATGACCGGGGAGCAGCACCGCACCGATCACCAGATCGGCGGTGACGATGGCCTCGTCCAGGGCATGGCGGTCGGCATAGACCGTCTTCACCGTACCGCCGAACAGGTCGTCCAGATAACGCAAGCGGTCCAAATTCACGTCCAACAGGGTCACGTCCGCCCCCAGACCGCGGGCCATCTTGGCCGCCTCGGTGCCCACCGTGCCGCCGCCGACGATGCACACCCGCCCCGGGGTGGTGCCAGGCACGCCCCCCAGCAGCACCCCGCGACCGCCGTTGATCATCTCCAGCCCCCGGGCACCGGCCTGGATGGACAGACGACCGGCCACCTCGCTCATGGGGATCAACAACGGCAACCGACCTCGCTCGTCGGTGACCGTCTCATAGGCGATGGCCACCACCTTGCACGCCTGCAACGCCCGGGTGAGCTCGGCATCGGCGGCCAGGTGCAGGTAGGTGAACAGCACCTGCCCCTCCCACAACAAAGGGATCTCGCTGGGCTGGGGCTCCTTCACCTTCACCACCATCGGGCACTGATACACCGCCTCCGGGCCATCCACCACCTGCGCGCCCGCCCGCTGATAGGCGGCGTCGTCATGGCCGATACGGGCCCCGGCCCCCCGCTCTACCCACACCTCATGCCCCCGTTCCACCAGGGCATGGACCCCGGCGGGGGTGAGACCGACCCGAAACTCCTGGGGCTTGATCTCTTTGGGCACACCGATTCGCATATGTCGTCTCCTTGGCGTTCTCCGTCACCAGTGTAGACCGCCGGCAAGGAATGGACCGTTGGCGGCCGGGGCCCACTCGGGCTAGCCTGAAGTCGTCCCCCGTTTTTCAGGAGATCGTCGATGCGTGTGATCGTGTTGTTCTCGGCCCTGCTCATGGCCGCCTGCGCTCCCTTGAAAGTGGGCAGCCCCTTCGACCCCGCCCCGTTCATGCAACAGGCCCAGCGCGGCCAGACCACCACCGCCCAGGTGCTGGCCTGGCTGGGGCCGCCCAACGCCAAGGGCGAGATCATCGACGCCGACGGCCGCCAATTCATCCGCTGGCTGTATTTCTACGGCGAGGGGCGGCTCCCCAAGCTGGCCGACCTCCGCTTCCGCATCCTGGAGATCCATTTCGACCCCGACGGCCGGCTGGCGGCCTACAACTGGAGCGGCGAGGGCGGCTGACCCCTTAACAGGCTGGTCTCCACCCATACCTTTCCCCGGAGACGGCATGGCTGGCCCAGTTCAGTATCGCACTCAAGAAAACCCCGCCGGCGGTCGATTCAGGGCAACGACACACACCCTGATCGAGGAGCACCATGGACAAGAACCCCATCGCCCGGCTGGCCGACTTCGGCCAAAGCGTGTGGTACGACAACATCCACCGCCAATTGCTGGAAGACGGCACCCTGGCCCGCCTGATCCGCGAAGACGAGCTGCGTGGCCTCACCTCCAACCCCAGCATCTTCGAGAAGGCGATCACCGACGGGGAACACTACGACGCCGATCTCAAGGCCCTCCTTGGCGAGTCGCCCCAAACCGATGCCCGTGAACTGTTCTTCGCCCTCGCCATCGAAGACATCCGTCGCGCCGCCGACCAGTTCCGCCCGGTGTACGAAGCCACCGGCGGCCGCGACGGCATGGTGAGCCTGGAGATCTCCCCCGACCTGGCCCACGACAGCGTCGCCAGCGTCGAAGAGGCCATCGCCCTGCACCAGCGGGTGGATCGCCCCAACCTGATGATCAAGGTCCCCGCCACCCCGGAGGGGTTGCCGGTGATCGAAGCCCTAACCGCCCAAGGCATCCACGTCAACGCCACCCTGCTGTTTTCGGTGGAACGTTACCAAGCGGTGGCCGAGGCTTACATCAACGGCCTCAAGGCGCGGCAGCGGCGCGGGCTGCCGGTGGCCGGCATCCACTCGGTGGCCAGCTTCTTCGTCAGCCGGGTGGACAACGCCCTGGACCCGCTGCTGGCCGAGCGCGCCCCCGAGCTGCAAGGCAAGATGGCCATCTACAACGCCAAACGGGCCTACCAGCGCTTCCGCGAGCGCTTCAACGCCCCCGACTTCCAGGAACTGCGTGCCAAGGGCGCCGCCCCCCAGCGGCTGCTGTGGGCCAGCACCGGAGTCAAGAACCCGGCCTACCGCGACACTCTCTACCTGGAGGCCCTCATCGGCGAAGACACGGTGACCACCGTGCCCCCCGCCACCTACGAGGCCTTCCGCGACCACGGGCGGGTCATACCCACCCTGACCCAGGACATGGAGGCCGCGCAGCAGGCCTGGGAGCGCCTGCCCCAACTGGGCATCGAGGCCGGCGCCCTGCTGGACAAACTGGAAGAAGACGGTGTGGCCGCCTTCGAGAATTCCTTTGCAAATCTGTTGGCCGCCATCGAAAATAAGGCCAAACGCATCGCCGACGCCGCCTGAGGCCCAGGGGCCTCGGTGCGGCAAGAGACCGAGGCCCATGGACGCAAAGCTGCGCATCAGCGAAGACGCCGAACGGCTGGCGGAAGAAGCGGCACGGCACTGGACCCGCCGCGCCCTCGAGGCCATCGAGGCGCGGGGGGTGTTTCATGCCTGTCTCTCCGGCGGCTCCACACCCCGCCGTCTCTACCAATACCTCGCCGACGGCGAGCTGGCCAAGTCGCTGGACTGGAGCCGGGTGCACCTGTGGTTCGGCGACGAACGCTGCGTCCCCCCCGACCATCCCGACAGCAACTACGGCATGGTGCGCGAAGCACTGATCGACCACATCCCCATCCCGGAAAACCAAGTCCACCGCATCCATGGTGAACTCTCCCCCGAGGACGCCGCCTCGCGCTACGCCCGCGAACTGGTGCACCGCCTGCCCGACCGTGGCGACGGCCTCGGCCGCTTCGATCTGCTCATGCTGGGCATGGGGGCCGACGGTCACACCGCCTCCCTGTTTCCCGGTACCCCCGCCCTGGAAGAGCGTGACCGCCCCGCAGTGGCGGTGTATGTGCAAAAGCTGGACAGTTGGCGGGTCACCATCACCTACCCCCTCATCGAACGCGCCCGGGAGATCATGCTGCTGGTGGCCGGAGCGACCAAGGCCGAGGTGATCGCCCGCGTGATCACC
>JALSHN010000127.1 GCA_026982215.1 Gammaproteobacteria bacterium | reverse complement strand
AGCCCCTTTTGTCATGCATGGCGGAGAGAGAGGGATTCGAACCCTCGATGGGGCTATAAACCCCATACTCCCTTAGCAGGGGAGCGCCTTCAGCCGCTCGGCCATCTCTCCGGGGGTCGTTGAAAACGACAAGGCGAATCGGCCCTATTCTCGCCGATTCGCCTGGGGGAGTAAACCCGCCGATGAGATCAGACGGCGTCTTGGTCGGGGGGGGCCGCCTCGTCCCCGGCCTCCTGTTCCCGCTTGATGCGCTCGTAGATCTCTTCGCGGTGGACGGGGACGTCGCGGGGGGCATTGACGCCGATGCGTACCTGGTTGCCCTTCACCCCGAGCACGGTGACGGTGATGTCATCACCGATGACGAGCGTCTCGCCGACACGTCTGGTCAGAATCAACATGGTTTCGAATCTCCTTCGATCGTAGCCGGCGCTCCCTTGCCCCGGCGTGGATGTGTTCCATTGGGTCGCCCTCCTTGCGCTTTATCGACCGCCGCCGTGGGGTCTTGATCCCTCGGGCCCTGTTTTTTTGGTCTCGTCTCGCCGCTTGGCGCGGCGTGGGGTGGTGTCGTTGTTATGTCAATTGCGCCGGGGCCTTCTCCAGTTCGAAGGCCTCGTGCAAGGTGCGTACCGCCAGTTCGAGGTATTTCTCATCCACCACCACCGAGATTTTGATCTCGGAGGTGGAGATCATGCGGATGTTGATGCCTTCTTTGGCCAGGGCATCGAACATGCGTCCGGCGATGCCGGCGTGGGAGCGCATGCCCACGCCCACCAGGGAGACCTTGACGATGCGGTCGTCCCCAGAGATTTCCCGTGCCCCCAGGGATTCGGCCACCCCTCGCAGGACCTCCAGGGCCCGGGGGTAGTCGTTGCGGTGCACGGTGAAGGTGAAATCGGTGGTGCCGTCGGCGCCGACGTTTTGGATGATCATGTCCACCTCGATGTTGGCCTGGCCGATGGGGCCGAGGATGCGGGAGGCGACGCCGGGTTGATCGGGTACCCCCATGACGGTGAGCTTGGCCTCGTCACGGTTGAAGGCGATGCCGGAGATGAGGGGCTTTTCCATGACCTGGTCCTCGGAGGTGATCAGGGTACCGGGGCCGTCCTCGAAGGAGGACAGCACCCGCAGGGGAACGTTGTATTTGCTGGCGAATTCCACCGAGCGGATCTGCAACACCTTGGCGCCCAGGCTGGCCATTTCCAGCATTTCTTCGTAGGTGACGCTGTCCAGGCGCCGGGCCTTGGGTTCCACCCGCGGGTCGGTGGTGTAGACGCCGTCCACATCGGTGTAGATCTGGCATTCATCGGCCCCCAGGGCAGCGGCCAAGGCCACCGCGGTGGTGTCGGAGCCCCCCCGGCCGAGGGTGGTGATGTTGCCGTTTTCGTCCACGCCTTGAAAACCGGCCACCACCACCACCCGGCCTTGGGTCAATTGTTCGCGGATGGGGGCCTGGTCGATGGCCTGGATGCGGGCCTTGGTATGGGCGGCGTCGGTGAGGATGCGTACCTGGGCCCCGGTGAAGGAGCGCGCCGGCTGCCCCTGCGCTTGCAGGGCCATGGCGAGCAGGGCGATGGTGACTTGTTCGCCGGTGGAGAGCAGTACGTCCAGCTCGCGGGGGTCGGGGCGCGGGCTGATTTCCTGGGCCAGGGCGGTGAGGCGGTTGGTCTCGCCGCTCATGGCGGAGACCACCACCACCACGTCGTGGCCCTGGCGGCGGGTGGTGGCGACCCGTTGGGCCACCCGTTGAATGCGTTCCACGTCGCCCACGGAGGTGCCGCCGTATTTCTGGACGATCAGCGCCATCAGCCGGCCTCCAGCCGTTGGGTTACCCAGTCGGCCACCGAGGCCAGGGCCTGGGGCAGAGCGGCAGGGTCGTCACCCCCGGCCTGGGCCATGTCGGGGCGGCCGCCGCCGCGTCCGCCCACCTGGGCGGCGACATGGTTGACCAGCTCGCCGGCCTTGAGACGGTCGGTGAGCGATTTGCTGACCCCGGCCACCAGGCGTACCTTGCCGTCTTCCACGGTGGCGAGGACTACCACCGCCGGTTCCAGTTTGTTCTTCAGTTGATCCAGGGTGTTGCGTAGTCCTTTCACATCTACCCCTTCCAGTTGGGTGGCCAGGACCTTGATGCCGGCGATTTCCTGGGCCTGGTCGGCGAGATCGGAGCCGGCGCGGGCGGCCAGTTTGGCCTTGAGCCGTTGGAGTTCCTTTTCCAGGGCCCGTTCTCGGTCCTGGAGCTGGGTCACTTTTTCGGCCACCGATTCCAGCGGGGCCTTCAGCAGGGAGGCGATGCGTTGGGCTTGGTCTTCCAGGGCCTCCACCCAGTGTAGGGCATGGCGGCCGGAGGTGGCTTCGATACGGCGCACGCCGGCGGCCACACCGCTCTCGGAGAGGATCTTGAACAGGCCGATGTCGCCGGTGCGGTTCACGTGGGTGCCACCGCACAGCTCCACGGAAAAATCGCCCATGGACAGCACCCGCACTTGTCGGTCGTATTTCTCGCCGAACAGGGCCATGGCACCGCTCTTGAGCGCTTCTTCCAGGTCCATGAGCCGGGTCTCCACTGCCCGGTTGGCGCGGATCTCTTCGTTCACCAGCCGTTCGATCTCCAGGAGCTGTTCCCGGGTCAGGGGTTCGGGGTGGGAGAAGTCGAAACGCAGCCGCTCGGGTTCCACCAGGGAGCCCTTCTGTTGCACGTGGGGGCCGAGGTAGTGGCGCAGCGCGGCATGGAGCAGGTGGGTGGCGGAGTGGTTGCGAGCGGTGTCACGGCGCTCGGATTCGTGCACCTTGGCGGTGACCTCTTCGCCGAAGGCGGTGTGGCCTTCCATCTGGCGGCCGATGTGGAGGATGAGGCCGCCGCGTTTTTGGGTGTCGTGGACCTGGAAACGCCCTTCGGGGGCGTCGATCCAGCCGGCATCGCCCACCTGGCCGCCGGATTCGGCGTAGAAGGGGGTGCGGTCGAGGATCACCATGCCCTCTTGTCCGGCCTCCAGGGTGTCCACCACCTGGCCGTCGCGAAGCAGGCCGATCACCCGCCCTTGGTCTTCCAGACGGTCGTAGCCGGTGAATTCGCTCTCCCCCTCCAGTTCCAGGCCTTGGAAACGCTCGCCCTGGAAGCGGCTGGCGGCACGGGCCCGTTCCCGTTGGCGGGCCATCTCCTGTTCGAAACCGTCCCAGTCCACCTTGAGGCTGCGCCCCTGGGCGATGTCGGCGGTGAGGTCGGCGGGGAAGCCGTAGGTGTCGTAGAGGCGGAACACCAGCTCGCCGGGGAGGGTGTCGCCCGGGAGTTCGGCGATGGCCTGTTCTAACAGGCCCATGCCTTGTTCGATGGTTTCGGCGAAACGGCGTTCTTCTTGGAGCAGGGTCTGTTCCACCCGCTCACGGGCGGCGGTCAGTTCGGGGTAGGCCTCGCCCATCTCGGCCACCAGGGGGGCGACCAGGCGGTGGAAGAAGGGCTGCTTCTGACCCAGTTCGTAACCGTGGCGGATGGCCCGGCGGATGATGCGCCGCAGCACGTAACCCCGACCTTCGTTGCCAGGCAGTACCCCGTCGGTGATCAGGAAGGCGCAGGCGCGGATGTGGTCAGCGATGACCTTGAGCCCGGCTTGGCCTTGGTTCTCTACGCCCACTGCTTGGGCGGCGGCCTGGATGAGGTGGCGGAAGAGATCGATGTCGTAGTTGGAGTGCACGCCTTGCATCACCGCGGCCAGCCGCTCCAGTCCCATGCCGGTGTCCACCGAGGGCTTGGGCAGGGGGCTGAGGCTGCCGTCGGGGGCGCGCTCGTATTGCATGAATACCAGGTTCCAGATCTCCACGAAACGGTCACCGTCCTCCTCGGGGGTGCCGGGGGGGCCGCCAGGGATCTCGGGGCCGTGGTCGTAGAAGATCTCACTGCAGGGACCGCAGGGGCCGGTGTCGCCCATGGACCAGAAGTTGTCGCTCTCGTAACGGCGCCCGC
>JALSHN010000126.1 GCA_026982215.1 Gammaproteobacteria bacterium | reverse complement strand
CCGGGAACATGGCATTCCCTTGCGCGAGGATCCCGAACTGGTGGCCCTGCTGGCCCGCCTGGACCTGGACCAGGCCATCCCTCCCGAGCTGTTTCAGGCCGTGGCCGAGATCCTGGCCTTCATCTACCGGCTGGAGCGGGGCGAGCAGGCACTCACCCCTGACAGCGATCTCGCCCCTCCACCGCCAGACGTTCCACCTTCTGGAACCCCCGGGGGAGCTTGAGTCCCCGACGGCCACGGCGATCCAGATAGTGACGCAGATCCTCGCCCTTGAGGATCCGGTAGCGCTGCCCGGCCTGGACCCGCAGCGCCTCCTCCGCCCCCAGCACGACCGCATCCACCACGAATTCCTCCCGGCCGCGCAGGCGTTCGCTGGGGATATTGATCAAGCGCACCCCCTTGCCCTTGGGACGCTGGGGCAGCTCCGACAAGGCCACCAGTAACAGATGACCACTGTTGGTGGCCAAGGCCACCCATTGCGACTCGAGATCCTCCACCCGCCGCGGCGGCAGGGGCTGGGCGCCTTCGGGGAGGGTGAGCACCGCCTTGCCCCCGCGTTGGGCGCTGATCAGATCGGCGATGCGGCTGATGAAACCGTAACCGGCGTCGCTGGCCAGCAGTACCCGTTCCTCCTCCGCGCCGGTGATCAGGCCCACGAAGCGGGCACCGGCGGGTGGCTTGAGCCGCGAGGTGAGGGGCTCACCATAACCCTTGGCCGAAGGCAGCTCATGGGCGCGCACGGTGTAGCTGCGACCGCTGGAGTCCAGCACCACCAGCGGCTGATTGCTGCGCATGCGCAGGCAGGCGAGAAAACCATCACCGGCCTTGTATTTGAGCGCCTCGGGATCCACCTCATGGCCTTTGGCGGCGCGGATCCACCCCTGTTGGGAAAGCACCACGGTGATGGGCTCGGCGGGCAGGAGTTCCTCCTTGGCCAGGGCACGGGCCGGGGCCCGGCTCACCAGGGGCGAGCGACGTTCGTCACCGTAGCGCTCGGCATCCGCCTGGATCTCTTCTTTGACCAGATCCCGCAGGCGCTGGGGCGAGGCGAGGATGGCCCGCAGCCGCTCCCGCTCCCCTTCCAAGTCCCGTTGTTCCTCCCGCAGCTTGATCTCCTCCAGACGGGCCAGATGGCGCAGCCTGAGCTCGAGGATGGCCTCGGCCTGGGTCTCGGTGAGGGAGAAGCGCCGCTGCAGTTCTTTTTTGGGGTGATCCTCCTCACGGATGATGCGGATCACCTCGTCGAGATTGAGATAGGCCAGCAGCAGTCCTTCCAGGATGTGCAGCCGGCGTTCCACCTGATCCAGACGATGTTCCAGCCGCCGGCGCACCACCCCGAGACGAAAATGCAACCACTCGCCCAACAGGGTCTTGAGCGGCATCACCCGCGGCCGCCCGTCCAGGGCAATGAGGTTGAGATTGACCCGATAGCTGCGCTCCAGGTCGGTGGTAGCGAACAGGTGGTTCATCACCGCCTCGGCATCCACCCGCGAGGACCGCAGCGCGATCACCAACCGCACCGGGTTCTCGTGGTCCGACTCATCGCGCAGATCCTCCACCATGGGCAGTTTCTTGGCGTTCATCTGTGCGGCGATCTGCTCGAGGATCCGCGCCCCCGAGGTCTGATAGGGCAAGGCGGTGACCACGATGTCCTGCCCCTCGCGAACCCACTGGGCCCGGGCGCGCACCTGGCCGTGGCCCTTCTCGTACAAGGTCACCAGCTCCTCCCGGGGGGTGACGATCTCCGCCTCGGTGGGATAGTCCGGCGCCGGCAGATGACGGCACAGCTCAGCGGTGCCGGCCTCGGGATGATCCAACAGGTGGATGCAGGCCGCGGCCACCTCACGCAGGTTGTGGGGCGGGATGTCGGTGGCCATGCCCACGGCGATGCCGGTGGTGCCGTTCAACAACACGAAGGGCAGCCGCGCCGGCAACACCGCCGGCTCGCGCAGGGTGCCGTCGAAATTGGGCACCCAATCCACCGTCCCCTGTTCCATCTCTTCCAGCAACAGCCGGGCATGGGCGGTGAGGCGGGCCTCGGTGTAACGCATGGCGGCGAAGGACTTGGGGTCGTCGATGGACCCCCAGTTGCCCTGCCCATCGATCAAGGGGTAGCGATAGGAAAACGGCTGGGCCATGAGCACCATGGCCTCGTAGCAGGCGGAATCGCCATGGGGGTGATACTTGCCCAGCACATCCCCCACGGTGCGTGCCGACTTCTTGTGCTTGGCCGCCGCCGAGAGCCCCAGCTCGGACATGGCATAGACGATGCGCCGCTGCACCGGCTTGAGGCCGTCCCCGATGTGCGGCAAGGCCCGATCGAGGATCACGTACATGGCGTAATCCAGATAGGCCCGCTCGGCGAAGCGATCCAACGGAAGGCGTTCGCTGGCCTCGTTCATACTCACGCTCACGGCAGCACCTCCACCAGGTTCCCCTTCTCTTCCAGCCAGGCCCGCCGGTCAGCGGCCCGTTTGCGGGCCAGCAGCTTGTCCATCAGCGCATCCACCGCCGCTTCGCCCGCCTCCGGCACGGTGAGCCGCACCAAGCGGCGGGTATCGGGGTTCATGGTGGTCTCCCGCAACTGCAGCGGGCTCATCTCGCCCAGGCCCTTGAAGCGCACCACGCTCACCTTGCCACGGATCTTCTCCGCCTTGATCCGCTCCAACACCGCCTCCTTTTCCTCGTCGTCCAGGGCGTAGAACACCTGCTTGCCCACATCGATGCGATACAAGGGCGGCATGGCCACATAGACGTGCCCCGCTGCCACCAAGGGTCGATAGTGACGCCAGAACAGGGCGCACAACAGGGTGGCGATGTGGGCGCCGTCGGAATCGGCGTCGGCGAGGATGCAGACCTTGCCGTAGCGCAGCCGGGAGAGATCCGCCGAGCCGGGATCCACCCCGATGGCCACCGATATGTCGTGCACCTCCTGGGAGGCCAACACCTGCTCCGGCGCCACTTCCCAGGTGTTGAGGATTTTGCCGCGCAGCGGCATGATGGCCTGGAACTCCCGGTCACGCGCCTGCTTGGCCGAGCCGCCGGCGGAATCCCCCTCCACCAGGAACAGCTCGGTGCGCGACAAGTCCTGGCTGGTGCAATCGGCCAGTTTGCCGGGCAGGGCCGGTCCGCCGGTGGTCTTCTTGCGCACCACCCGCTTGGCCTGACGCAGCCGCCGTTGGGCATTGCTGATCGCCAAGGCGGCAATGGCCTCCCCCGCCTCCACTTGCTGGGACAACCACAGCCCGAAGGCATCCCGGACGATTCCCGAGACGAAGGCCGCCGCCCCCCGCGAAGACAACCGTTCCTTGGTCTGACCGGCGAACTGGGGATCCTCCATCTTGAAGGACAGCACATAGCTCAACCGCTCCCAGACATCCTCCGGCGCCAGTCTCACCCCCCGGGGCAACAGGTCACGGAACTCACAGAACTCCCGCAGCGCCTCGGTCAGCCCGGTACGCAGGCCATTCACATGAGTACCCCCCTGGGCGGTGGGGATGAGGTTGACGTAACTCTCCGTCACCGCCTCCCCACCCTCGGGCAACCAGCACAAAGCCCATTCCACCGCTTCTTTGTCACCCTCGAAACGCCCGGTGAACGGGGGATCGGGCAGGCGATCCACCTCGCCCAGGGCCTGGGTGAGGTATTCACCCAGCCCACCGGCATAACACCACTGATCGATCTCACCGCTCTCCTGGTCACGAAAGACGATGGTGAGCCCGGGGCAGAGCACCGCCTTGGCCCGTAGCAGATGGCGCAACCGGGGGGTGGCGAAGCGGGGATTGTCGAAATAACGCTCATCGGGCCAGAAACGGATCCGGGTACCGGTGTTGCGCTGCCCCACCGTGCCCACCACCTCCAGATCACTGACCTTCTCACCGTGTTCGAAGGCCATGTGGTACTCCATGCCGCCGCGCCGTACCCACACCTCCAGGCGCCGCGACAGGGCATTGACCACCGACA
>JALSHN010000125.1 GCA_026982215.1 Gammaproteobacteria bacterium | reverse complement strand
AACGCGGATTGGCGAAACCACACCCCTTGGACCTTGCCGGAGATGTAACAATGGATACAGCTCATCACCATTGCACACTCACCTCCTCACCGAGAGGAAGGGGTTCATCGGGCTGGAAACGGATCCGCACCGCCAGCCGGCCCTCCCTCGAAGCGGGCGCCACGCGCACCACCCGCCCGGGATAACGCCTGCCCCGACTGCGCACCTCCACCGATTGCCCCAGGGCCACCGTACGCGGGACCTCCAACGCCACTTCCCGTTGCCGCCCCACCGCCACCTCGGCCAATATCGCTGCCGACCAAGCACCGTTGACCATCTCACCGCGATGGGCAAGACAGGACAACACCTCACCGGCCACCGGCAGCCGTATCTGGGTCCACCCCAACCGCTGCTCCGCCATGGCCCGCTGGGCCTCGGCCTGGTCAGCCGCTTGCTGGGCCTGGGCCAGGGCAATGCGGGCCTGCTGACGCTCGTGCTCGGCGATGAGACCGTCGTCGTACAGGGCCTCCACCCGCTCCATCTCCCGCTGGGCCTCCTCCAACAACAGCCGGGCATGCCGCAGGGCCGACTCGGCCGCGGTCAATTCGGCACGCCAGGGGCGATCCTCCAAGCGATAGAGCAGAGCCCCCGCCTGGAGATAACGCCCCTCCTCGCAAGCGCTCTCGGCGATGGTTCCTGTCAAGGGGGTGCTCACACGCAGCCGCTCCCCCCAATCCACCACCCGGCCACTGGTCTCCTGGGCCTGGAGGGGCACGCTCGCCAAGGCCAGGCAGACCAGAAATCCCCAAGACACCCAGCGCTCGATGTTCATGGCCACTCCACATCCAATAATCGTCCCGCCCGGGCCTCCAGACGGGCCCGGGTCAGGGCGTAGCCATAGGCCACCCGGTGTAGCTCCAATTGCGCCCGGGAGAGCTCCACCAGGGCATCCCCCAGATCGCTTTCCACCTCCTGTTCGTAACGCAACCGGGCCTCGTCCAGGCGCCACTGGCGGTAATCGAGGTCCGTGCGGGCCGCCTGCCAATCCACCCGCAGGCTCTCCAGCGCCAGCCAGTCCTCCAAGGCCGCCTGCACCTCATCCCGCTTCACCGCCTCCCAACGGGCCTCGGCCTCGCGTAACCGGGCCCTGGCCTCTGCCCGCTCGGCAGCCACCGCCCCACCGTGGTACAACGGCCAACTGAGCCCCAACCCTGCTGCCCACGGTCCATTGGCCGGGCTCTGGCGGGAATAGGCGCCGCTACGCAACTCGGCCTCCACACGGGGACGACGCAACAGGCCGGCCCGCAGCAACCGGGCCCGCTCCGCCTCCAGCCGGGCTCGGGCCCGGGCGATCCGGGGACTGCCCTCGATCACCGCCGCCTCCCAGGTCGCCCACTCTCCCGCCTCCCAATCCATGAAGGATGCGGGCAGGGGGATCTCTAACTGGGCCGGCAGGTCGCCGGGGCGGTTCAAGGCCAAGGCCAACCGGGCCCGTGAGGCCCGCTGTTCCGCCTGGGCACGGTACACCGCCCGCCGTGACTGCTGGAAGACCGATTCCGCCGCCAACACCTCCACCTCGGAGCGCTGCCCAAGCTTCTGCCGATCTCGGATACGGTCGAAGCGAACATAAGCGATGGACATGGCCTCGTTACGATAGGCGTATTCCAGATCGGCCAGCACCACGGCGAAAAACCGCTGCAGCACCTGGTAGCGGCGCCCCTGGCGCGCGCCCATCCAGGCCCAATGGGCGGCTTCACTCTCCCGAACCGCCGCCTGCCGGGCAGCCCCTGTCCGGCCGCCATCCCACAATGGCCGACTCAGACGCAATTCCAAGGCATGATCCTCACGCCCCAGATAGTCGAACACGGCCGGCGGTTCGATCCACCGGGCCCGGGCACGCCCCTTCACTTGCAACCCCAGCGAGGCCGCTGCGGCGGCCTCCCTGGCCCGAGCCTGCTGCAGCCGGGCCTCGGCCTGTTCCAACTCGGGGACCGGGGCATCCGCTTGGGCCAAGGCCTCTCTCAAGGTCAAGGGAGGAGTGGCCCACGCCCCGCCCGCCCCTAGACAGACGAGGGACAAGACAACCCACCAAAGACCTCGTCCATCACCGCCCATCGCGCCGTTGCGATCGCTTGAAACGGTTGAAACTCATGGTGCGGTAATGCCCCTCGGCCATGTAGCGTCCCAAGAGCAGGAACTCCTCCACCCCCGAGGTACGTCCGGTGTAACGCACCACCCGCTTTCCCTCCAGATCGAAAAAGGCCAGCACCGGTGTCGCACGCACCCTATTTTCCAAAGCAAAGGCCTTCTGAGTGGTTTCCCGACCCTGAAAATCGACGATTTCGATATCACCTTCGATGTCCAGTGGGAAATTGAGAAAATTGCGCCGGTAGTAATCCTGCACCTCGGGATCACTGAGCACCCGCTGACGCATGTAGTGACAGAAGGGACACTCCTCCATCTCGAAGAAGATGAAGATACCCCGTTTGCCCTCCTCTCGCGCCCGTTCCAGCTCCTCGCGAAAATCACCGAAGGTGTCGTCGAAGAAATAACGGTCGGGGTCCCGGGGCTCGGCCACGGCCACGCCCCACAAAAGAAGGCACAACGACACTCCCAAGCACCACAGCCGGCGCATCATCCCTCTCCGAACTGACGCAGCCAGCGTTCCAGCAGCACCCGATTGACCATGCCGGTGTGGCGGTGTACCAGCTTGCCCTCGGGGGAAACGAGGTAGGTGGTGGGCAGGCCGCGCACCAATCCGAACGGTCCGCGGGGACCCGGCTTCATCCGCAGGATGGGGTAGCTCACCAAGTAATCGTCGAGGAAGGCCCGTACCCGTTCCAGTGGGGCATCCTCGAAATTGATCCCCAGCACCATCGCCCGCCCCGATTCCGCATGGGTGTCGTGGAAGAACACCAAATCGGGCATCTCCGCACGACACGGCGGGCACCAGGTGGCCCAGAGATTCACCACCACCCAGCGGCCCCGGTAATCGGAGAGACGATGGATCTCCCCATCGAGATCCGGCAAGGCGAAATCCACCGGCTCGGCCAGCGCCGAACCGAAAAACGACAGCAGCAACAACACAGCAGCGCGCATACATCCCCCTGGGTGCAAGACCTGGGATACTATAAGACCATGATCAACATTTCCGAAGAAGACCTCATCCAAAGCGTCGCCGAGGCGCTGCAATACATTTCCTACTACCATCCGCCGGACTTCATCCGCGCCCTGGCCAAGGCCTATGAGGCGGAAGAGTCGCCGGCGGCGCGTGACGCCATCGCTCAAATCCTCACCAACTCCCGCCTGTGTGCCATCGGCCACCGTCCCCTCTGCCAGGACACCGGTATCGTCACCGCCCTGGTGGAGGTGGGCGACCGGGTGCGGCTGGACGGGCAACGCAGCCTGCAGCAGCTCATCGACGAGGGGGTACGCCGGGCCTACCGCCATCCCGACAACCCGCTGCGCGCCTCAGTGGTGCGCGATCCCGCCGGCGAGCGCATCAACACCGGCGACAACACCCCGGCGGTGGTGCATGCCCGCTGGGTACGCGGCGACCGGCTCACGGTGTCCCTGTTCGCCAAGGGCGGCGGCTCGGAGAACAAGGCCCGCCTGGCCATGCTGCGTCCGGGGGACGACATCGCCCAATGGGTGGCCGACACCCTGCCCACCCTCGGGGCCGGCTGGTGCCCACCGGGTGTCCTCGGCATCGGCATTGGCGGCACGGCGGAACAGGCCCTGCTGCTGGCCAAAGAGGCCCTGCTGGAGCCGGTGGACATCCACGAATTGAAGGCCCGCGGCCCGCAGACCCCCCTGGAGGCCTTGCGGCTGGAGATCTACCGACGCGCCAATGCCAGCGGCATCGGCGCCCAGGGCCTGGGTGGGCGGATCACCGTGGTGGACGTGAAGATCCGCGACTGGCCCACCCATGCCGCCAGCAAACCGGTGGCCCTGGTACCCAATTGCGCCGCCAACCGCCACATCGAG
>JALSHN010000124.1 GCA_026982215.1 Gammaproteobacteria bacterium | reverse complement strand
CACCCGCCTGCCCCAGTCCCACACCCTCCCCAGGGACAATTCCGGGTTAATTCTTGCAAGCGAGCCTGATAAGGTTGCCCTGGAAACCTACAGCCCCCGGCCGCTCAAACAGACATGGACCCGTCCCCCACCCTCGCGAGAAATCGAGCATGACCCCCCGCCAGGCCCTGCGCCCCAGGCTCATGGGGCTGATGCTGCTGCTGCTCGCCGCCCCTTCCCTGTGGGGCGACGACCGCCAGCTCCCCGAACTGGCCGCCGACGGCCTCTACGTCCTGGGCGAACGCTACAACGACTACGCCGAAAGCCTCATCCAGAACCTGCGCCGCTACGGGAGGCTGATCAACGACCCCGTGGTCAGCGACTTCATGGACCACCTCTCCGACCGCATCTCATCCGCCTCCGACACCCCGCTCAAACTGCGCCTGTTCGTCATCAATGACGACAGCATCAACGCCTTCGCCATGCCCCCCAACTACGTCGGCGTCAACACCGGCCTGATCCTCAACGCCCGCGACGAAGACGAGCTCGCCGCCGTCATCGCCCACGAGGTCTCCCACCTCACCCTGCACCACATCGACCGGGCGATGAAAGAGGCGGAGAAACTCGGCCCCGTCACCACCGGCGCCATCCTCGCGGCCCTCATCCTCGGTGCCTACGACCCCACCCTGGCCGAAGCCGCCATCGCCACCACCATCGCCGCCAACATCCAATCACAACTGAGCTTCAGCCGCGGCAGCGAAGAAGAGGCCGACCGCACCGGCATCCGGATCCTCGTGCACGCCGGCTACGACCCCATGGCCATGGCCGAGTTTTTCCAACGGCTGCTGGACAATGAAAGTCTCAACGCCAAGGCCCCGGTCTTCGTACGCACCCACCCCCTCACCGCCGACCGCATCGCCGAGGCCCGTACCCGGGCGGAAAAGCTGCGTCGTGAATACGACCCCACCCTCGCCCCGCCCGACCCCGTCGCCTTCGCCCTGCTGCAAGTCCGGGTGGCCCGGCGCACCGGTGCCTCTCTGCAACGCCTCATCACCCCCACCACCCCCACCCTCGTGCGCCGTTACGTGCGGGCGCTACACGACCTGGACGCCGGCCGCCTCGACACCGCCCGCGCCGCGCTCGAAGAGCTCATCCGTGACGACAGCCCTCGCATCCCCTACCTGCTCGCCCTGAGCGAACTGTACAAACAACGTGGCGACTACCCTGCCGCCCTGCGTCTGCTGCGCCGCTACCTCGACTACTATCCCAACAACGTTCCCCTGATTACCTACTACGCCGACATGCTCATCGAAGAAGACCAATCTCCCCAAGCCGTCGAACTATTGGAGCGTCATATCAAGAGCGGGCTGAAAGAACCGGTGCTGTTTCTCACGCTGAGCCGTGCTTATGCCAATCTCGGCCGCCAGGGGCGCGCCCATGTCATGTTATCAAATTATTATTTTCTACTAGGCGAATATAAGCTCTCACTAAAAGAACTCACCCTCAGCCTGAGCTACGAAGACCTTGATAAACAAGAGAAAAAACTCATCCGAAAGAAAATCGAAGCCATAACCGATAACCTCGGCTAATCGCCCCATCATGCTTTCAAATTGACACAAATTCCCTAAAAGACGTATTTACAACAGGAACCAAAACAAACGCCCAATCCAGGAGACCTGTCCGTGCGCATGAAAACGCTCGTCATTCCATCGCTCTCCGCCCTGGCCCTGGTCTCGACCCTGACCGTGGCCCCCACCGTCTCCGCCGCGGAAGACACCGCCGCCCTCATCGAAGAAGGCAAGCGCATCGCCTTCAACCGCAAGAAGGGCAACTGCCTGGCCTGCCACGCCATCGAAGGCGGCGCACTCCCCGGCAACATCGGCCCGCCGCTGGTGAACATGAAAGAACGCTTCCCGGACAAGGCCAAGCTCAAAGAGCAGATCTGGGACGCCACCCGCGCCAACCCCTACACCATCATGCCACCCTTCGGGCGCCACGAGATCCTCGAGCCCGACGAAGTGGACAAGGTGGTCGAATTCATCTACTCGCTGTGAACCGTATCGCCAAACCAACACCCTTAGGAGTGCAAACGTGAACCTGGCACGCAGAGACATCCTCAAACTGGGCCTCACCGGCGCCGCCCTTGCCACCCTGCCCATCGGCGTCCTCGTCCCCGACCGCAGCGCGCACGCGGCCTACCCGGAGGCGGTCTTCAAGGAAAAGGACCTCGACAAGGCCCTGCAAGACCTGTTCGGCACCAGCGACATCCCCGCCGGCGACATCAAGATCAAGGCCCCCGATATCGCCGAAAACGGTGCCGTGGTCCCGGTGAGCGTCTCCACCTCCATCGGCGGCGTGGAAAGCATCACCCTGCTGGTCAAGGAAAACCCCTCGCCGCTGGTGGCCCACTTCGAACTCAACCCCCGGGCCGATGGCTACATCGCCACCCGCATCAAGATGGGCAAGACCTCACCGGTGATCGCTGTGGTCAAGGCCGACGGCAAGCTCTACAGCGCCAGCAAGACCGTCAAGGTCACCATCGGCGGCTGCGGCGGCTGATCCGGGCTCGAACTCTTCAAAGACACCACGACCAGAGGGATACCGACAACCATGGCCAAGAACACCATCAAGGTCCGCGCCAAGATCAAAGGCGGCAAATGCGTCGTCAAGACGCTCATCAAGCACCCCATGGAAACCGGGCTGCGCAAAGACAAAAAAACCGGAAAGAAAATCCCGGCCCACTTCATCAAGGAAGTGGTCTGTGAGCACAACGGAGAGAAGGTCTGCGTCGCCAACTGGGGGGTCGCCATCTCCAAGAACCCCTACCTCTCCTTCCGCTTCAGCGGTGCCAACAAAGGCGACACCATCAAGATCGCCTGGACGGACAACAAAGGCGACTCCGACAGCATCGAGGCCACCGTATCCTAACGACAAAACGAGGCGAGGGATCCATGAAGAAGCTCACCAAAAAACTAGGCATCCTGCTTCTGGCCCTGCCGCTGGCCCAGGTCGCCGTGGCCGACGTCTCGCCGGAGGAGGAACTGGTCAAATTCCAGAACTACTACAAACAGAAATTCCCCGACGTTCCCTTCCAGGACTTTGCCAACGGCGTCTACTCCATCGACCCGGCCTCACGGGAACAATGGGAGGCGCTGGAGGAATTTCCGCCCTATGAAATCGACATCGAAGAAGGCAAGCGCCTCTTCGAGACCCCCTTCGCCAACGGCAAGAGCTACGCCGACTGTTTCGAGAACGGCGGCATCGGCATCGCCCAGAACTACCCCTACTTCGACACCGAGAAGAAAGAGGTGATCACCCTGGCGTTGGCCATCAACCGCTGCCGGATCGAAAACGGCGAAAAACCGCTGAAATACAAAAAGGGCAAGATCGCCAAGATCCTCGCCTACATGGCCTATACCTCCCGCGGCAACACCCTCGACATCAAGATCCCCAACAAAGACGCCCTGGAGGCCTGGAAGAAAGGACGGCAGTTCTACTTCTCCCGCCGCGGCCAGCTCAACCTCGCCTGTGCCCACTGCCATCTGGACAATGCCGGGCGGCGGATCCGTGCCGACATCCTCAGTCCCGCCCTGGGACACCCGACCCACTTCCCCGTCTACCGCTCCAAATGGGGGGAGCTGGGCACCCTGCACCGTCGTTTCGCCGGCTGCAACAAACAGGTCCGCGCCAAGCCCTTCAAGGCCCAGAGCGAGGAATACCGCAACCTGGAATACTTCCTCACCTACATGAGCAACGGGCTGAAGCTCAACGGCCCCGGGGTACGCAAGTAATTCGCGCTATTTCCGACGCCCGGTCGTGCCCCGCATGACCGGGCTTTTTTCCGCCCGTCATCACATCACAAAGGGTGAATCGCCATGTCCATGAATCGCCGAGAATTCCTCAAGACCCTGGCGATCGCCGGAGCCTCCGGCCTGGCCCTCTCCGGCTGCAGCCTGCTGTCGCGACGCACCTTCCGCCGCCCCCCCGCCGACCTCTACGAGATCCCCCGCTACGGAAACGTCTCCCT
>JALSHN010000123.1 GCA_026982215.1 Gammaproteobacteria bacterium | reverse complement strand
AGCGCCTGGTGACTCAAGACCAAGCCTGAGGCTCGGGTATTGACTTTCGTGTATATACACACTATATTAGCTTTCAATGAAATTCTGATTTACTGACGGAACAGGAGGAAATCCCATGCAGTTCATCGATCCGCAGCAGGCCAAGGCTTTGGTGGAACAGGGGGCGCAACTGGTGGACGTGCGCGATCCCCATGAATTCGCCGCCGGCGCCCTGCCCGGGGCGGTCAATCTGCCTCTGTCCATGGTGCCGGTGAAGGCCCAGGAGGTGTTGGATCGTTCGCGGCCAGTGGTGCTCTATTGCTTGAGTGGTGCCCGCAGCGCCCAGGCGCAGATGTTGTTACAGCGGCTCGGTTTCGAGCAGGTGTACAACCTGGGTCCCGCGCAAAATTACTATGCGGCCTGAAGGCCGGGAGGTGAGACCATGATCGTTCGCCAGCTTTTCGATCCCGATACCAGTACCTACACCTACATCGTCGCCGATCCGGCCACCCGCGAGGCGGCGATCATCGACTCGGTGAAGTCCCAGGTCGACCGGGACATCCGGGTGATGGAGGAGATGGGAGTGGTGCCCCGTTACGCCCTGGAGACCCATGTGCACGCCGATCACGTCACCGGCGCCGGAGAGCTTCGCCGCCGCCTGGGGGTGAAGGTGGGGGTGCACAAGGACGGCGGGGCCGAGTGCGCCGATCTGCAGCTCGACGATGGTGACGAGATCCGCCTCGGTGAGTCGCGCATCCGGGTGTTGCACACCCCCGGCCACACCAACGGGGATGTGAGTTATCTCATCGACGGCGCGGTGTTCACCGGCGATGCTCTGCTCATCCGCGGTTGTGGACGCACCGACTTCCAGCAGGGGGATCCGGCGCGGCTCTACGATTCCATCACCGGCAAGCTGTTCACCCTGCCGGACGACACCCTGGTCTATCCGGGGCACGACTACCAGGGGTTGACGGTGTCCACCATCGGCGAGGAGAAGCGCTTCAATCCCCGTCTGGGAAACGGTCGCGACAAGGCCTCGTTCGTGGAATTGATGAACAGCCTGAATCTGGATCCACCCCGTTATATCGATGTGGCCGTTCCCGGCAATCTGCGCTGCGGCACTTGAGCCCAGCCGGGGGCCGGCATCCTGCCGGCCCTTGCCTCTTTTCCACACCCCTTTTAAAGTAGCTCAACTGCCAAACCCGTCTGGAAAGCGGGTTTTAAGATTCACCGGTCCAAACTGAAGATGCCGGTCAGGGAGGATGGGGACGTTCAGTCGAACGACCGGAACCAGGGGGTGTGTCATGAAAGCGAAAAGACTGTTCGAAGCGTGTGTGTTGGCGACGGCGCTGGCGTGGGGCGGGATGGCCCAGGCGGTGCAGGTGTTCGTGGACAACTTCGCCAACGACGTGGTCGAGGATGCCGATACCGTGCCGGGCATCTGGCAGGTGCGCAAGGGGTCCTACGGCATCTCTTCCTACATTCAGGCCACCGAGGCCAACGGCCTCATCGCCATCGAGACCAACGACCGTTACGGTGGCGGGATCGTCACCACCACCTCGCCGGATTTCGATTTCTTCGCCCGGCCGCTCAAGTTCACCATCGACGGTCTCACCGTCTCGGGCACCGGTCATCCGTCCTATCAGGTGGTGCGTTTCGGGGTTACACCCAACGGCAACAATCCCTTCCAACGGGTCAATCAGCTGGAGCTCTCGTTCACCGGCAACCGCCATTTCACCTTCATGGCCTATAAGAACGCCCAGCTCACTTATCTGATCAATTTCAATTACAGCCTGCCGGAGATCCCCAACCGCATCGAGCTGGTGCTGGATGCCACCCGCTATGAGCTGCGGTTCTTCTGGAGCGGTGGGGGGATGTTCTTCCAGGGGGATCACGGTTTCGATTTCAACAGTTGGGTGGCCCCGGGCGGGGCGCCCACTGGTGAGACGGCGCTGTTCCTGGCCGCCTCCACCGTGGTACCCCGCTACAATGCCACTACGCTCACCGCCGATGCGGTGATGGTGGACGAGGTGATCGTCAATCCAGCCGGGAACGGGCTGTGTCAGTGAGTTGAGCCCGGTGCGGGTTTTTTGTTGGCTTTTGCGGGCGCCTTCCGGCGCCCGCTTCGTTTTCGGCCTCAGCTCTCGCCGGCGATGGTCATCCGTTCGATCCACAGTGAACCGCTACGGATCACCCGCCGTCGGTCCACGTCGGCGCCGATGGCCTGGATACCGGCGAACATTTCCCGCAGGTTGCCGGCGATGGTGATTTCTTGCACCGGGTGGGCGATCTCGCCACCCTCCACCCAGAAACCGGCAGCGCCGCGCGAGTAGTCGCCGGTGGTGAGGTTCACCCCCTGACCCATGAGTTCGGTGACCAAAAGCCCGGTGCCCATTTCCTTGAACAGCGCGGCCTGATCCAGCGGGCCATGGCTCAGGATCAGGTTGGGTAGGGCCCCGGCATGGCCGGTGGTGCGCAGGCCCAGACGGCAGGCGGAGTAGCTGTCCAGCAGGTAGCTTTTGAGGATGCCGTCCTGGATCAGTTCGCAGCGACGGCTGGCCACTCCTTCGGCGTCGAAGGGGCGGCTGCCGGCGGCACGGGGGATGAGGGGGTCGGCCTCGATGGTGAGCCAGGCGGGGAAGACGGCTTGGCCCAGGGCATCGGTGAGGAAGCTGGTGCGCCGGTAGAGGTTGTGGCCGCGGATGGCGCCGGTGAAGTGACGGATGACGCCGGCGGCCACCTCGGGGGCGAAGATCACCGGGAAACGGCCGGTGGGGACGGGGCGGGCCCCCAGGCGGGCCACGGCGCGGCGGGCGGCCTCGCGGCCGATGTCTTCGGGGGTGGCCAGTTCCTCGGGGACGCGGCGGCTGTCGTACCAGTAGTCGCGTTGCATGCCGCTGTCGTCTTCGGCGATCACCGAGCAGCTCAGGCTGTGGCTGCTGGAGGGGTAGGCGCCGAGGAAGCCGTGGCTGTTGGCATAGAGGTGCAGGCCTTCGTGGCTGGAGAGGGTGGCGCCTTCGGAGTTGCGGATGCGGGGATCGTGCTCGCGGGCGGCGGCCTCGCAGCGCCGGGCCAGTTCGATGGCCTGCTCGGCCTCGATGGGCCAGGGGTGGTGGAGGTCGAGGTCGGGGATCTCCCGGGCCATGAGGTCGGCCTCGGCCAGCCCCTGGCAGGGATCGGGGTCGGTATGGCCGGCGATGGCCAGGGCGGCGTCCAGGGTAGCCTCCAGGGCGCCCTCGCTGAGGTCGGTGGTGTTCACAGTGGCCTTGGCGTGACCGCGGTAGACGGTGAGGGCCAGGCCACGGTCATGGTGGTATTCCAGGGTGTCCACCTCGCCCAGGCGGACGTTCACCGAGAGGCCCCGGTCGATGCCTAGGCTGACCTCGGCGGCGCTGGCGCCCTGGCGGCGGGCGCGGGCCAGCAGCGCTTCGATGCGGGGGGCCAGGGCGTCGATGAGGCTTTGGGGGTCCAGCGGTTCAGGCATGGTGTTCCTCGTCGTTCAGCCGGTTTCGGTGCCGCCCACGGTGAGGCCATCCACCCGCAGGGTGGGCTGGCCGACACCCACCGGGACGCTTTGGCCATCCTTGCCGCAGGTGCCGATGCCGGGGTCCAGTGAGAGGTCGCCGCCCACCATGGAGACGCGGGTGAGGACGTCGGGGCCGTTGCCGATGAGGGTGGCGCCTTTCACCGGCCGGGTGAGGCGGCCGTTTTCGATCAGGTAGGCCTCGGAGGCGGAGAAGACGAATTTCCCGGAGGTGATGTCCACCTGGCCGCCACCGAAGTTGGCGGCGTAGAGGCCATGCTTCACCGAGGCGATGATTTCTTCCGGGGCGTGTTCCCCGGGGAGCATGAAGGTGTTGGTCATCCGGGGCAGGGGCAGGTGGGCGAAGGATTCCCGGCGGCCGTTGCCGGTGGGGGCGACGCCCATCAGCCGGGCGTTGTGCTTGTCGTGCATGTAGCCCTTGAGGATGCCGTTTTCGATCAGCACGGTGCGTTGGCTGGGGGTGCCTTCGTCGTCGAGGGTCAGGGAGCCGCGCCGTCCTTCCAGG
>JALSHN010000122.1 GCA_026982215.1 Gammaproteobacteria bacterium | reverse complement strand
GTGATCCAGGGGAAGCCGGCGCAGTTGACGGTGGAACGGGGCGGGGTGCGCCTGGAGCTGGCGCTCGATCCGGGGGCGGTGGACCTGGACCGTATCCACAAGGACGGGGTGTTCACCCTCCTGGGATTGAGCCTGGCCCGTCCCAAGATCCCGCCGGTGGTGGACCAAGTGGTGAGCGGCAGCCCAGCGGAGGCGGCGGGGTTGCAGCCGGGAGACCGCATCGTCGCCGTGGACGGGGAACCCATCGACGATTGGATCGCTTTTGCGCGTTATGTGCGTGAGCGCCCCGGGCAAAGGGTGCGGCTGACGGTGGAACGCGGTGGTGAGCATGTGGAGCTCACGGTGATTCCCGAGGCGGTGTCTTCGGGCGATGGCAAAGTGGGGCGTATCGGGGCCGCGGTGGAGCCGCCCCCGGCCCTGGATCCCGCCTGGACGGCGGAAGAGCATTACGGCCCGTTGGCTGCGGTGGGACGGGCACTGCACAAGACCTGGAGCATGTCGGTGCTCACCTTGGAGATGTTGTGGAAGATGGTGGTGGGGCAGGCCTCACTGGAGAACATCTCCGGTCCCATCAGTATCGCCCAGTATGCCGGCCAGAGCGCCCAGATCGGTCTGGTGCCCTTTCTTTCCTTCCTGGCGGTGATCAGCATCAGCCTCGGGGTGCTCAACCTGCTGCCCATCCCGGTGCTCGACGGCGGTCACTTGCTCTATTTCTTCATCGAGGCGCTGCGTGGTCGCCCCCTTTCCGAGGAGGCCCAGCTCACTGGTCAGAAGATCGGCATGGCCTTGCTGCTGGCCTTGATGATGTTGGCCTTCTACAACGACTTGGCACGGTTGTTCGGCGGATGAGGCGACACGGCGGAACGTTCTTCTCGGTATTGGCGGCGCTGCTGTTCTCGGCGGGGGCATGGGCCTTTGGGCCTTTCACCGTCAAGGACATCCGTTTCCATGGCCTGAAACACATCGACGCCGACACGGTGATCTCCCATCTCAACATCCGTCCCGGTGACGAAGTGGACGAGCGCATCGCCGCTCAGGCGGTGCGGGAGCTGTTCCAGAGCGGGTTGTTCGACAACGTGGAGCTGCGGGAGCAAGACGGCGTGCTCCATGTTTATCTGCGCGAACGCCCGGTGATCGTCGAAGTGGAGATCGAGGGCAACGAAGAGATCCCCAGTGAGCAACTGGAAGATGCCCTCAAAGGAGTGGGTCTGGCCACTGGTCGGGTGTTCAACCGCTCACTGTTGGCGCGGATCCAGCGTGAACTGGAACAGCAGTACTATGCCTTGGGTAAGTACAGCGTCGAAGTGAAACCCGAAGTGACACCCCAACCCGGTGGTGGGGTGGCGGTGAAGATCCTCATCGAGGAAGGGGAGGAAGTCCTCATCCGTGACATCAACATCGTCGGCAACCAGGCCTTCGACGACGCCGTGCTGTTACGTGAATTCCAACTCAAGCCCTACCGTGGCGAGGGACCGCGCGGTGCCAGCAAATACTCCCGTCCCAAGCTGGCCGGCGACCTGGAGCGCCTGCGCGCCTTCTACCTCGATCGGGGTTACATCAACTTCACCATCGAATCCACCCCCATCACCATCACCCCCGACAAGCGCGATGTGTTCATCACCATCGATGTCACCGAGGGTGAACGTTATCACCTCGGCCAGATCCGTCTGGCCGGAGATCTGGTGGTCCCCCAGGCGGAGCTCTATCGGCTCATCGAGCTCGAAGAAGGCGAGGTGTTCTCCCGCAAGCGGATCACCGCCGCCACTCAGACGATCACCGAGCGTCTGGGTGAGGAGGGCTATGCCTTCGCCAACGTGGCGGTGGACCCGCAGGTGGACGACGAGTCCCGCACCGTGGACCTCACCCTGGTGGTGGATCCGGGCAAGCGGGTCTACGTGCGCCGCATCACTTTCTCCGGCAACACCCGTACCCAGGACGAAGTGCTGCGTCGTGAGTTGCGCCAATTGGAGCGTGGCTGGATCTCGACGCAAAAGGTCAATCGTTCCCGGGAGCGTCTGGAACGCACCGGGTTCTTCGACAGCGTTCAAGTGAGTACCCAGCCGGTGGCCGGCCATCCCGATTTGATGGATCTCCATTTCAAGGTCAGCGAGCGGGCCGCCGGCAGCATCAACGCCTCCATCGGCTACGGCGGTCAGGGCCAGGGGATGATCCTCGCCGCCAGCATCAACCACGCCAACCTGTTCGGTACCGGCAAGCGGGTCAGCGCCGAGATCAACAACAGCAGCCTGAACCGCATCTACAGCCTGTCCTACACCGATCCCTACCACACCCTCGACGGCATCAGTCGTGGTTTCAGGCTGTTCTCGCGTCAGACCACTGCCGGAGTGGCCTACATCGCCGACTACACCACCGACACCTACGGCGGGTTCGTCAACTACGGCTTCCCGCTCACCGAATACAACACCGCGCGTATCGAGTTCGGTTTCGACAACACCTATGTCAACACCTCGGCCAGCACCCCCCAGGCCTACAAGGACTACCTCGACCGCTATGGCAACGACTTCGGCGCGGTCAAGGTGACGGGAAGCTGGATCTTCGACACCCGTAACCGTACCATCTTCCCCGATCGCGGCAGTCTGGTACGTCTCCAGACGGAAGTGGCCCTGCCCGGCGCGGAGCTCACCTTCTACAAGGCCAGCTACCGCCATTCCCTGTACGTGCCGTTGCGACCCAAGTGGTCGCTCCACTTCCAGGGGGATCTGGCCTATGGCGCCGGTTACGGTGACACCAAGGAACTGCCTTTCTTCGAAAACTACTACGGCGGGGGGGTCTTGAGCGTGCGCGGTTTCCGGGTCAATTCCCTGGGGCCGAAGGACCCGGTCACCGGACGGTCCTTGGGGGGTAACCGCCGCATCACCGGCACCGCGGAACTCATCTTCCCCTCGCCCCTGGCCCAGGACGACAGCTCTTTCCGCATGAGCGTATTCAGTGATTTTGGCAATGTCTATGGCGTGGGCGAGCCGCTGGATCCGCGGGAGTTGCGTGTATCCTATGGACTTTCCGCCATCTGGTTGACTCCGGTGGGGGCCTTCCGCTTCAGTTGGGCCTGGCCGTTGATCCAGAAACCCGGTGACGACACCCGCGTCTTCCAGTTCACGCTGGGCGCCCCTTTCTGATGGCAAGGTGATTGTCTATGAATCGCAAAGCACTGATCGTTTTCCTGTTGCTGCTGTGGAGCCCATGGGGCTGGACACAGGAGGTCCCCAAGCTGGGGGTGGTCGACCTGGGACGGGTGATGGATGAGTCGCCCCAGGCCGAGGCGGCGCGCCAGGCTCTGGAGGCCGAGTTCGCCCCGCGGGAACGGGCCCTGGTGGAAAAACAGCGCAAGTTGCGTGATCTGGAAGAAAGGCTCGGTCGCGACGGTGCCATCATGAGCGAAACCGAGCGCAACCGTCTCGAAGAAGAGGCCTTACGCCTGCGCCGGGAGCTGAAACGGGAACAAGAGGCCTTTCGCGACGACCTCAATTTCAAGCGCAACGCCGCATTGGAGCGCATTCAACGGCAAGTCCTGGAGACCATCCGCGCCTTCGGCAAAGACGAAGGCTATGACCTGCTGTTCGCCGAGGGCGTGATCTACGCCAGTGAACGCATGGATGTCACCGCACGGATCATCGAGCGCCTCAAGAAGGCGGCCCGCTGAGCGTGATGCGCCTGGAAGAGATCGCGCAGCGCCTGGGGGCACGGCTCGTCGGCGAGGCCCGGCGGGAGATCCGTGGGCTGGCCACCCTCGCCGCCGCTCGGCATCATCAGCTGAGCTTCCTCGCCAACTCCCGGTATCGTCGCGATCTGGAAACCACGCGTGCCGGGGCGGTCTTGCTGCGCGAGGGTGATCTCGCGGCCGTTCCCGAGGGCACCACGGCGGTGGTGGTGGACGATCCCTACCTCGCCTATGCCCGGGTGGCCGAATGGTTGCATCCCGAGCCTGAAATCACCCCCGGCATCCATCCCAGCGCGGTGGTGGATCCCCGTGCCGAGATCCATCCCAGTGCCCAGGTGGGGCCGCAATGTGTGATCGAGGCC
>JALSHN010000121.1 GCA_026982215.1 Gammaproteobacteria bacterium | reverse complement strand
GCTCGCCGGCCAGGGGCTGGAACCAGTCGCCGAGGCGCAGTTCGAGGTTGGCCACCTCCAGTCGCTCGCGGTTGTTTTCAGCCACGGCGAGGGCGGCGGGACAGCGGTCGATGGCAATCACTTGGCAGCCGGGGCGCTCTCGAGCCAGGGCGATGGCGATGGCGCCGGAGCCGGTGCCCAGGTCGGCCAGGGTCCATTCCGCCTCGATGGGGATCCGCTCCAGGGCGGCGGCCACCAGGATCTCGGTCTCCGGGCGGGGTACCAGGACCGCCGGGTTGACGGTCAACTCGAAGTCCCAGAATTCCTTGCGGCCGGTGAGGTAGGCCAGGGGCTCGCCGCGGGCGCGGCGCTCCACCCAGTTGAGCAGCCGCGCCCAGTCGGCCTCGGAGACTGGGCGTTCGGGGTGGGTGATGAGGGTGGCCCGGTCCACACCCAGGGCGGCGCTCACTACGTAGCTGGCCTCTTGGGGAGGGAGCTGCAGCCGGGCCAGGGCGAGGGCCTCGCCGAGGGTACGGGTCATGGGGCCTCACTCAACGCCGCCAGTCGTTCCGCTTGGTGTTCGCGGATCAAGGGGTCGATGATCAGGTCCAGCTCACCCTCCAGGATCTGCTCCAGCTTGTAGAGGGTGAGGTTGATGCGATGGTCGGTGACCCGTCCCTGGGGGAAGTTGTAGGTGCGGATGCGCTCGGAGCGGTCGCCGCTGCCCACCAGACCGCGGCGGGTCTCGGCCTGTTCCCGGGCACGCTGTTCCCGTTCCCGCTGCAGCAGCCGGGCCTTGAGCAGGGCCAGGGCGCGGGCGCGGTTCTTGTGTTGCGAGCGTTCGTCCTGGCATTCCACCACCATCCCGGTGGGGAGGTGGGTGATGCGGATGGCGGAATCGGTCTTGTTGACGTGCTGGCCACCGGCACCGGAGGCGCGGAAGGTGTCGATGCGCAGATCATTGGGGTCGAGCTCGATGGTGTCGATCGCTTCCACCTCGGGCAGCACGGCCACGGTGGCCGCCGAGGTGTGGATGCGCCCCTGGGATTCGGTGACCGGAACCCGTTGCACCCGGTGGACGCCGGATTCGAATTTGAGGCGGGCGTAGACGCCGCGGCCGAGGAGACGGAGGATGACTTCCTTGAAACCACCGTGCTCCCCCGCCGATTGGTTGATGATCTCCACCTGCCAGCCCTTGGCCTCGGCATAGCGGCTGTACATCCGGAATAGGTCTCCGGCGAACAGGGCGGCCTCGTCGCCACCGGTGCCGGCGCGGATCTCCAGGTAGATGTTGGCCTGGTCGTGGGGGTCGGGGGGGATCAGCAGCCGTTGCAGTTCGTCTTCCAGTTCAGCGATGCGCGCCTGGAGGCGGTTGATTTCGTCCTCGGCCAGCCGGCGCATTTCCGGGTCTTCGTCCTCCAGCATGCTCTGGGCGGCCTGGAGGTCGTCCAGGGCATCTTGGTAGCCCGACCAGGCCTGGGCCAGGGGCTCCAGGCGGGCGTATTCCTGGGAGAGGGTGCGGAATCGGCCCGGGTCTTCGATCACCTCGGGTTCGCCGAGCAGGGCGGCCACTTCGTGGGCGCGCTCGGCGAGTCGGGCCAGTTTTTCGCGGATGCTCGCCTTCACTCGAGATCGATGTCTTTGAGGTCGAACAGTTCGGCGGCGGCGAGGAGGAAGTCCACTCGTCCGTCGGCGCCGGCCTGACGGATCTGGGTGGAGGGGGTGTGTAGCAGTTTGTTGGTGAGTCCCCGGGCCAGGCGTTGGACGACGGCCTCGGGATCCTGGCCGGCACGCAGTTGTCGCAAGGCCTTTTCCACCTCGGCCTCGGCGGTGCGGTGGGCCTGCTCCCGGTACAGGCGGATGAGGGTGTTGGCCGCTTGTGCTCGCAGCCAGCCCATGAAACGCAGGGTCTGGACGTCGATGATCTCCTCGGCCTTTTTGGCGGCCTCCTGACGGGATTTGAGCCCTTCCTCGATGATTTCCTTGAGGTCATCGACGGTGTAGAGGTAGACATCGGCCAGTTCGCCCACTTCCGGTTCGATGTCGCGGGGGACGGCGATGTCCACCATGAGGATGGGACGGCGGCGGCGGGCCTTGACCGCGCGCTCCACCAGGCCCTTGCCAAGGATGGGCAGCGGACTGGCGGTGGAGGCGATCACCAGGTCGGCCTCGTGGAGATGGTCGGCAATCTCTTCCAGGGCGATGGCGTAGCCGTGGAATTCTTCCGCCAGGGCGTGGGCGCGCTCGATGGTGCGGTTGGCGATGATCATCCGCCCGATCTGTTGTTCCTGCAGGTGGCGGGCGGTGAGTTCGATGGTCTCGCCGGCGCCGATGAGCAGGGCGGTGTGACGGCCGAAGTCGGAGAAGAATTGCCGCGCCAGGGAGACGGCGGCGAAGGCCACGGAGACCGGCGAGGCGCCGATGGCGGTGTCGGTGCGTACCTGTTTGGCCACCCCGAAGGTGTGTTGGTAGAGCCGGTCGAGGATGGCGCCGAGGGTGCCGGCCTCGCAGGCGCGGCGGTAGGCCTCTTTCACCTGTCCGAGGATCTGGGGTTCGCCCAGGACCATGGAGTCCAGCCCGGAGGCCACCCGTAACAGGTGACGCACCGCGGCCTGGTCGGGGTGGGCGTAGATGTAGGGTTCGATCTCGCCGGGGGCGAGGCGGTGGTAGTCGGCGAACCAGCGCTTGACCGGTTCGATGTCCTCCAGCTCGCCGGAGCAGTAGAGCTCGGTGCGGTTGCAGGTGGAAAGGATGGCGGCCTCGTTCACCGCCGGTTGCGCCACCAGGTCGGCCAGGGCCTCGGGGATGCGTTCGGGAGGGAAGGCCACCCGTTCGCGGATCTCCACCGGGGCGGTCTTGTGGTTGATGCCGAAGGCGAGGAGGCGCATGGGTGATCGGGCGACATTCGAAGGTGGGCGAAAATTCTGCGCGATCCGTTGAGGGAATACAAGGATTTGTGCCATGGCCACGCCTCAGGGGGCGGTGATTTCGGCGCGGGCGTCGCGGGCGAGGAGGGCCTTGAGGAAACGGCCGGTGTGGGATTGGGGGGCCTCGGCGACGGCCTCGGGGGGGCCGCTGCACAGGAGTTCGCCGCCGCCTTCGCCCCCCTCGGGGCCGAGATCGATCACCCAGTCAGCGGTCTTGATGACGTCGAGGTTGTGCTCGATGACCACGATGGTGTTGCCATGGTCACGCAGCCGATGCAGGACCTGGAGCAGTTGCTGGATGTCGTGGAAGTGCAAGCCGGTGGTGGGTTCGTCGAGGATGTAGAGGGTGCGGCCGGTGTCGCGCTTGGAGAGCTCCTTGGCCAGTTTGACCCGCTGGGCCTCGCCGCCGGAGAGGGTGGTAGCGCTCTGACCCAAACGAATATAGGACAGCCCGACATCGATGAGCGTCTGGAGCTTGCGGGCCACCGCGGGGATGGGGTCGAAGAAGTCGCGGGCCTCCTCCACGGTCATCTCCAGGACTTCGTGGATGGTCTTGCCTTTGTAACGGATCTCCAGGGTCTCGCGGTTGTAGCGCCGCCCCTGGCAGACGTCGCACTGGACATAGATGTCGGCCAGGAAGTGCATCTCGACACGGATCACGCCATCGCCCTGGCAGGCCTCACAGCGTCCGCCCTTGACGTTGAAGCTGAAGCGGCCGGGGGTGTAGCCGCGGGCCCGGGCCTCCGGGGTGGCGGCGAACAGCTCGCGGATGGGGGTGAACAGGCCGGTGTAGGTGGCGGGGTTGGAGCGCGGGGTGCGGCCGATGGGGCTCTGGTCGATGTCCACCACCTTGTCGAAGGCCTCCAGGCCGAGGATCTCGGCGCAGGGGGCGGGGTCCTCGCTCACCGTGCCGTTCACTGCCAGGGCGGCGTTGCGGTAGAGGGTGTCGTTGATGAGGGTGGATTTGCCCGAGCCGGAGACGCCGGTGACGCAGGTCATCAGCCCCACGGGGATATCGACGTCGATGCCTTTGAGATTGTTGCCGCTGGCGCCGCGGATGCGGATCTGTCGTTCGGGATCGGGCGGGGTGCGGCGGGCGGGGATCTCGATCCGACGGCGCCCGGAGAGGTAGTGTCCGGTGAGGGAGTGGGGGTG
>JALSHN010000120.1 GCA_026982215.1 Gammaproteobacteria bacterium | reverse complement strand
GAGGCCGAGCAGGGGGCGGGGGGCGGTCATGGCCGTTCGCTCCCGGGGCGATGGTAGAGGGCTTGGGCGAAGTCGGCGACTTCGTCGTCACTCACTTGCAGGGATTCCATGCGTTGCAGAGCGGCGAAATCGGGGGCGCCGCTCTCGTTGGCCCGCGTGCGTCGGTCTTCGCGCAGGCCGCGGACGGCGGCGGTGGTGCTGGCGGTGGAGGCCCGCCGGCGGGCGTGTTGTTGCAGGGTGTCTTCGTCCCGTGCCAGCAGGCTGGCCTTTTTCACCGGGGGATGGGGGGAGACGGCGAGGCGGGAGATCCAGCCCTCACGGTCACCGTGACGTACTTTGAACCAATAACGGTTTTTTTCCAGTTCTCGGGTCTTTTCGCCTTTGGTGAGTACCGAGACCACCGGGGCGTCGAAGCGGGGAGCGCTGTAGAGTTTGGCCTTGGCGCTGAGGACGTAGAGGAATTCTTCTGCGCCGGCGAGGGCGGGAAGGATGAGCAGTGGTAGGGCAATGAGTAGTCGGCGGGCCATGGTGGCATTCTCCGGATGAGGGTTCATGACTGGTTTTTTATTCGGCCTCGGGGGGCTGTTGCTTTACTTGCTGTGCAGGGTGTAGACGCCGTCCCATTCGGGCGCGGGTTCGTGACGCAGGAAGTCGTTCACCCGTTGCAGATAGAGGGTTTTCAGGGGCTCGTCGGGCAGGCGGGCGAGGAGGTTGCGGGTCAGTTCCCATTGGCGGGCCAGGTAGCTTTCCATGACGGCCTCCCAGTCATGGGCGAGCCGCTGCAGTCGCTCCAGTTGTCGGGACTGGAGTTGGTCGGGGTGGCCCAGCGGCTGGTAGATGCGGATGGGACGGCGTTTGCCTTTGACACGGACCAGGTCCACCACCCGGCAGGGGATGGGGCGCTGCAGTGCTTTGTGGCTGGCCTCGCTGATGAGGACCGGGGTGGCGTAGTGTTTGGTCAGGCCTTCTATGCGTGAGGCGAGGTTGACGTTGTCACCGATGACGGTGTAGTCGAGCTTGTGCTCGGAGCCGATGTTGCCGAGGATCACTTCACCGCTGTGGATGCCGACGCCGATGGCGATGGCCGGGAGCCGGCGTTGTTGCAACCAGGCGTTCACTTTTTCCAGGGCTTGGTGCATCTCCAGGGCGGTGAGGACGGCCTGGTCGGCGTGGTCCTGCGCGGGGAGGGGGGCGCCCCAGAAGGCCATGATGGCGTCGCCGATGAATTTGTCGATGGTGCCGCGGTGGCGGAAGATGGTTTCGGTCATGGCGGAGAAGTAGTGATTGAGCAGTTCCACCACTCGCTCGGGGGGCAGTTTCTCGGAAAGGCTGGTGAAGCCGCGGATGTCGGAGAAGAGGATGGTGAGCTCTTCGCGGCTGCCTACTTCGGCACGGGCCAGTTCGTTGTGGCGGGCGACCACGGTTTCCAGGACCGCCGGGGAGAGGTATTGCGACATCATGCGTTTGATGCGCGCCTTTTCACGGCCTTCGGTGAGCATGAGCTGGGCATAGGCTCCCACGGCCGCCAGGATTACGGCGATGAGGGGCGGGATCAGGGGAAGGACGGTGTGGGCGTGAAACAGGGCCAGGTTGCTCAACAGGTAACCGCTGCCGGCGATCAGGGGTAGAGCCAGGCGTAGCCAGGCGGGGGCACTGAGGGCCATGGCGCTCACCAACAGGGGGATGAGGGCCAGGCCGAGGAGTAGTCCGCTCCAGGTGGGATAGGGGTGGAGGAAGTCGCGCTGTAACAGGTTGGCGGTGACGGCGGCATGGAGGTGGACACCGGGGAGCCTGGCGTCCAGGGGGGTGTTCTTGAGGTCCTCCAGACCGGCGGCGCTGGCACCGAGGAAGACGATCTTGCCTTCGAATTCGAACGGGGAGACGGGGAGGTCTTCCAGTTCGCCGCGGCGGATCTTGGCCAGGGAGGCCATGATGCCCGAGAAGGAATAGGCGGGGATGCGTGGGTAGAAGTTGATCAGGTAGTGCCCTTGTTCGTCCAGAGGAATCTCGACCTCGCCCAGCCGGAGACGGTGGGCCTCTACCGCGATCCAGGGAGGACGTTGCCGTTCCAGCCACGGGGCGAGCCCCAGGGCGGGCAACAGGGTGTCTTGGTAGCGATGCAACAGCCGCAGGCGACGGTAGACCCCATCGGGGTCGGGCTGTACGTCCACGATGCCTAGCATGGGGCTCGCTTGCAGGAGCTCTGGGAAGGGGAGGTAGTGGCGGTCGTTGGAGGGAAGTTCCACGGCCCGGTAGTAGCCGTCGGCAGTCCCTCCGTAGCGTTGGGCCGGGTCGAACCGCTCCCGAACCCGGGGTGGCAGGGGCGTGGCGTGGCGGTCGTTTTCATGGTCGGGCTCGTGGAGCAGGCGGGCGGCATGGATCACGAAGGGGGCGGCGGCCGTGGCCTCTGTCAGCGCCCGATCGTCTTCGTTGAGGGGGGCGCCGAGGCCCCCGCCGCCAGTACGTTCGCTGAACAGGATGTCGAAGACCAGGGCCTGTGGAGGGGCCAGGGAGAAGAATTCCAGCAGCTCGGCGTATATCGAACGTGGCCAGGGCCAGCGTCCGGCGAGGCCTTCCATGGCTTGCAGGGAGGCATCGTCGATGAGGATCACCGCCACCTCGTCGGGCAGAGGGGTGCGATCGCGCAGCCAGGCAAGGCGGGCGTCGTAGCTCATTCGTTCCAGGCGGTCGAAGAGACCACTTTGGTGCAGGGCGAAAAAGGCGGCGCAGAGAACCAGGGCGAGCAGGGACCAATGTCCCCAGGTGCCGCTGCGTGGCTGCATCATCCACCTCACGTTATGATTGAGAATGTGGCAGTTATCGAATCAGTGCCCGGGGCGCTTGAGTCCGGGAGAGGAGAGGTGATGGCTCATCGGTTCTTGAGGCGCGGGGGGGGACGGAGACACCATTTGTCCGCCGGTGTGGTGGTGGTGCGGCGCGATCCCCAGCGGGGATGGCTGTTTCTTTTGTTACGCGCTTATCAGTACTGGGATTTCCCCAAGGGGATGGTGGAACCGGGGGAGCGGCCGTTGGAGGCGGCGGTGCGTGAGGTGCGGGAGGAGTCCACCATCACCGATCTGGAATTCAGGTGGGGCCATGTCTATAAGGAGACCCCACCTTACGCCCGAGGCAAGGTGGCACGTTATTACTTGGCCGAGACCTCTCAAGCCGAGGTGAGTCTGCCGGTGAACCCGGAGCTGGGGCGCCCGGAGCACGATGAGTTCCGTTGGATGACTTACCAGGAAGCACGGGAGCGGGTCTCGGCGCGGGTGCGTCCCATTCTGGATTGGGCCTGGCGGTTGATCAACGATTCCGAGACGGCGGGTGGCCAGGTTCCGCTGGAGGGCGATACCACCGTCTGACTCAATCCCTCTCCGCTCGCGGTCGTTATGGGGCCTGGGTTCCATCCGAGGTCTCAGTGAGCGCCGTGAGTGCCGTTTTGTCAGCTCCGCTTGCCGATACACCGCAGACGCTGGTGGTGTTCCGCGTCGGTCCGGTATGGCTGAGTGCCTCGGTGGAGGCGGTGGAAGGGGTGATCCCGCGACCGGGGGCGATGGCCGTGGCCCCGCAGGCGGTGCCTTGTGTGACGGGGTTTTTCGATCACCGCGGCGAGACGGCCACGGTGGTGGATCTGCGTTGCAAGTTGGGGCTTGCGGGTGAGGGGGGCTCGCATCTGGTGATGGTGCGTGGTGAGGCCGGTTTGTTGGCCTTCGCCGTGGATGATCTCCACGATGTGGCCCCAGCGGAGCGGTTTCAGTGGAACGCTCCGCCGGCGGGGGTGCCGCCGGAGTTGTTCCTGGCGACCTTGAGCCGGGACCAGCGTTTGATTCTCCATACCGATTTTTTTGCTTTGTATCGTTTCCCCGGTACCACTTCGGTAGCGAGTTGGGTGGCGCATTTGCAGCGGCTGGGTCGGATGGCGTCGGCGGCGGCGTCGGAGGCGGAGTGTGCGCTGCCCCGTTCGCCGCTCCGGCCCCCGTCGGAACTGCAGTCGGAACTGCAGTCGGAACCCCAGTCGGAACCCCAGTCGGAACCCCAGTCGGAACCCCAGTCGGAACCCCAGTC
>JALSHN010000119.1 GCA_026982215.1 Gammaproteobacteria bacterium | reverse complement strand
GCCGCCTCCCAGGGGGAGAGGCAGACGAGTTGCGATAATTCCGAGTGTCGAAATAATTTACTCTTCTCCTGAGGTGTTGCGGCGGGATTGTTGCAGTTTTATGAAAATAAATTAATTTTCTCGTTGGCGTGACATTTGCTAAACGACACTTCCCCAGTGGATTTCCAGAGAGGTCGTGAGCGTGTCGATGCCGTTGCAGCAACGATTGGCCCGTTGGCTGTTGCCCCTCATTGGTATGCTGCTGCCGCTCGCCGCCGAGGCCCAGAAGGCCCGGGTGGACAAGGATCGTGAGATCCGTTGCCTGGCCCTCAATATCTACCACGAGGCCCGGGGCGAACCCCACCACGGGCAGTTGGCAGTGGCGTTGGTGACCATGAACCGGGTGCGGAGTGACAAGTATCCCGACACCGTCTGTGGGGTGGTGTGGCAGCGCCGCCAGTTCAGTTGGACGCATGATGGTCGTTCCGATCGCCCGCGTGAGCGTGCGGCCTGGCAACGGGCCCTACAGATCGCCCGAGTGGTGTTCGAGAACTACGATCGCTTCAAGGAACGCAGCAACGGGGCCTGGGACGTTACCCACGGCGCTCTCTATTACTACGCTCCCCACAAGGTCAATCCCTACTGGGCCCGCTACAAGGAACCCACCCGTCAGATCGGTGGCCACCTCTTCCTGCGCGAGGACTCCTGACCCGGGCCGTTTCTTCTACGCCACGCCCGCGCAGCAGGGTGACGATCTGGTCGTGGATCTCGTCGAGGAAACGATCGTCGGCTTGGGCGCGATGGGTGAGGATGCATTCCATGAGATCGCCGATGTTGGTACCGTCGTCGATCACCAGTACCTGGCCGATCTTGCGCTGCCGCTGGTCGGGCTGATAGCGGGGCGAAACGCACCCGCCGCGGATCCGCCTTGGGGCCCACCTTGAACCACCTGCTGGGCCGCGGCGTCTCCGTTTGAGGTGGCTCGGCGGGCTGAAGGTGGCGCCCTGGGACAAGGCTCTCTCCACCTGGATGTCTCCACCCGGCATGCGCGCCAGGCGGCGGGAGATGGCCAGCTTCAGGCCGGTGCCGCCGTAGCGTCGGGTGGTGGAGGCATCAGCCTGGATGAAGGCTTCGAACAGGCGCTGCTGTTGTTCCTGACTCATGCCGATACCGTCGTCGCTCACTCGCACCACCAGCCAATCTTTGCCGGCCCGGTCTTCCCGCCGGACCTGCAGCCGCACGAGGCCGTTTTCGGTGAATTTGTTGGCGTTGGAGATGAGGTTGAACAGGATCTGTCTCACCTTGGTGAGATCGCTGCGCATCGTCCCGGGATCCTCGGGACAGTCCATCTCCAGCTGCGATCACGGCGAGGGCCGCCGCCACCGCGGGTAGCCACGGGTGGGGGAGGCCACCTTGGGATTGCGCCCACACGACTCCCGCCGGCAGGATGAGGAAGACGAGGAAAGGCGGCATGAAATCGAGGCATGGCATCTTCCGCGGCTGACGGCCGGGCTGTCGGTCGCGTTATCCGCCGCCTTTAGTCCGCCGTCGCTCCCTGACATAATGGGCCGGGATCCATTCGCACAATCGGGAGGTGTCGTTCATGGAGCTCGCCCCGGCCATCCTGCGCCTGGATGTCAGCGGCCGCCCGCTGGCCTGGATTCCTTGGCAGGAGGCGGTCTGCCTTTACAGTAAGGGCCAGGTGGCCTGGGAAGGTGGGGCCCGGCGCTTCTGCTTCCATGGCGGTCGCTCGCGCATCAGCGGCCTGCGTTCGCGGATCGAGGTGAGTTCCATCGTCGCCGTCCATGGGCGTTGCCGTAATCACAACACGGTGCCGCCCCTGTCCAACCGTGAGCTGTTCCGCCGCGATCGCCACACCTGTCTCTACTGCGGTGAGAGTTTTCCGGAACACCTGCTCACCCGCGACCATGTGGTGCCACGCTCCCAGGGAGGGCGCGATCGTTGGGCCAACGTGGTCACCGCCTGCCGGCGTTGTAACGTCAAGAAGGGGGCACGTACCCCGGAGGAGGCCGGGATGCCGCTGTTGGCGGTACCATTCGTGCCCAATCCCGCTGAGTATCTCGCCTTGCTCAATCGCCGCATCCTGGCTGATCAGATGGATTTCCTGAAACGCCAGTTTCGCCACCGGCGCCTGTTGGATCTGGCCTGAGTCAGTCGCGGCAGCGCTCCACCGCATCACGTCGGCAGCGGCGGCGGTCGGTCCAGATGGTGCTCCCCAGACGGGCGCCGTCGAGGCGGGCGCCGGTGAGGTCGGCATCCGCCAGGCTGGCCCGGGAGAGGTCGGCGCCGCTGAGGTCGGCATCGGCCAGATCGGCACCAGTGAGGTCGGTCTTGATCAATTTCGCCCCCTGTAGACGCGCTTCTTCCAGGCGCGCCCCCGGCATCTTGGCCCCGGAGAGATCGGCCTCCACCAAATCCGCCCCGGAGAGATCGGCCTGCTCCAGGCTGGCGTCGCGTAGGCTGGCACGGCGCAACACTGCCCCGGTGAAAACGGTGTCGTAGAAATGGGCGCCGTCGAGGATCGCTCCGGAGAGATCGGCGTCACGCAGCACAGCCCGATCCAGTACCGCCCCTCGCAGCCGGGCGCGGGAGAGGTCGGCGCCAGTGAGATCGGCACCCACCAGACGGGCGCGGTCGGCCTTGAGCCGAACCAGCCGTGCACCGCGCAACACGGCATCGCCCAGGTCGGCGTCATCCAGGCGGGTGCGGGAGAGGTCGGCGCCGGTGAGATCGGCACGTGAGAGTACCGCCTGGCGCAGATCCAATCCTGCCAGATTGCGCCCCGACAGGTCGCAACCAGCCCAATTCACTTTGGGCCGGGGTGGGTCTTCGCAAGCGGCGAAGACGGGCGCGGCGAGAAGGGATGAAAAGACCAGGAGTACGATGCGGGCCGACATGGCGTGAGCTAATCTCTCCAAAAGAGGGACGGAACACGATAGGCCGCCGCGCCGATGGGCGCAAGCGGGCGTCTCCGGGGGAGACGTGTTGCCGCCATGGCAGGATTGGGAAAAAGTAGCGAGACCAACAAGAATTCAGATCGGTTGCGAGGAGGGAATGATGCGGGGACTGAAACGGCCGTTTGCCATGTTGGGGTTGATGGTCCTGGCGTTGCTGCTCACCGCCTGTGGCGGGGGCAAGAGCGCGGGCGAGTCTGAGGCTGCCCCGGGGGTGGTGATCCTCGTCGGCCAGGTGAGTGGCAGTGGCGGCATCGCCGGGGTGCAGGTCTCGGCCGGGGGCCGCAGCACCGAGACCGATGGTGAGGGATTCTTCCGCCTGGAATCGGTGCCGGTGCCGGCCTCTGGGACGCTGCAGGTGAACTACACCAAGCCGGGGTATGCCCCGCAGCAGCGTCTGCTGCCGGTGGCGGCGGGTAACACCTACACCGCCAACGCCAAACTGCTGGCCTATCAAGGCGAGGCCACGGTGGGCGGCACCGACGGCGGCACTGTCCAGACTCCCGATGGCAGTTCGGTGGCCTTCCCGGCGGGCAGTCTGCCCGCTGGGCAGTTGACGGTGCAGATGGCGGTGGCCGACCCCACCACCGACGAAGGGCGGGCCGTGTTCCCCGGCGATTTCATGGGGCGGGACAGTGACGACTCCGAGCCCGCCACGCCGTTGGAGTCGGTGGTGTTCACCGAGGTTTCCATCACCGATGCCGACGGCAACTCCGTTACCCGACTGAACGAACCCGTCACTGTGCGGTTGCGCCTGCCCGACTCCCTGCAAGGGCAAATACAGCGCCGGTGACACCATTCCCTGGTGGTCCTACGACGAAGACGCCGGCACCTGGGTGCGCGAAGACGCCGACCCCGACACTCCGGAGATGGACGACGCTCGGGTGGTGGACATCAACGGAGCGCTCTACGTAGAGGCCAAGGTCACCCACTTCACCTGGTGGAACGCCGACCAGCCCATCGATGAGCACGCCTGTCTGTGCATCACCGTGGTGGATGCCGACGGTAATCCCCTCCCCGGGGTGTTGGTGTACGCCGAGGGGGTGAGTTACAACGGCATCTCCACCCCCAAACTCACCGATGCCCAGGGGCGGGCCTGTCTGACCGTCAAGCGCAGCACAGGGGGTGTCACCGAACAGGTGAAGATCT
>JALSHN010000118.1 GCA_026982215.1 Gammaproteobacteria bacterium | reverse complement strand
CGCTGCTGCCCGCCGCCCCTGGGGGCTGGCCTCCAAGTTGGCCTGAACCGCTCTGCGAGGCTGCGCCAGTCGTCTCAGTGTGCCTTCTGGCGCCAGCGTTCGGGCACTTTTTCGCAATCGCAACGAATCAGCGAGACGGGGATGCGGGAGAATTTGCTCACACCCTCCACCCGACGCACCAGGCGCATGGCGAAACAGCGCTCATAGAAGCGCAGGTGACGGGCATGGGTCATGAGCACCATGGTGTTCAGTCCCAGACCGAAGGTCCAGTGCATGCATGCGATGAACAGGCTGTGCACCACCTGCATGCTGTAGCGGTATTGCGGCAGGGTGGCCAGCCGCCAGATCACCCCCACCTTGCGTCCCTCGTCCTGAATGGCACGGATGTCGTCCAGGAACATCTCGTCGATGGGCAGTCCCCGCTCACTTTCGTGGGTCAGTGAGACCGTGCCCACCCAGGTGGCCCCTTGCCGCACCAGGAACACCCGACTGCAGGGTAAGGCGTCGAATTCCTGATAATGGGTCAACCGACCGTCCTGAGCCGGGTCGCAATAGCCGGCATCCACATAGGCGTCATGGGCCAGACGATGGGCGATACGGTATTCGTTTTCCCCTCGGGCCACGTGCAGATGCAGATCGTCTTTCCCCAGCGCCTCGGCGGCGACTGGCGGGGCCTCGAGGGGACGGGTGACGGAGTAACGGCGGGAGTAGGCGGTGACAGGGTGATCCATGGCTGCCTCCTGCATCCATTGACAGGGAAATAAAGGCCACCGATGGGTAGGGTGACACCCGATCAGTGTGCCTCCGTTCCTGCAGAAGGCATGCCGATGTGGTACCCCTGGACCATATCCACCCGCAATTCGCGCAACAGCGCCAGGGTGCGTTCGTCTTCTACGAACTCGGCCACGGTGAGTTTGCCGAAGGCGGCGGCGATCTCACAGAGTCCCCGTACCAGGGCGCGGTCTTTGTCGCTGTAGAGCAAGGGGCGGATGAAGGAGCCGTCGATCTTGATGTAGTCGTAGGGGAGTTCCTTGAGATAACGGAACGAGGAGAAACCGACGCCGAAATCATCCAGCGCGAAGCGACAACCCATTCGCCGCACGGTCCCCATGAGCTCCCGGGAGGCGGCGACGTTGGCCAGGGCCGCGGTCTCGGTGATCTCGAGGATGAGTTGGCTGGGCTCCAGCTCGTGAGTCTCCAGCAGCGCTTCCAGGTGCGGCAGCAGGGTCTTGTCGGCCAGGGCCGAGGCCGAGAGATTCACCGACAGACTGATCCGCCGGCCACGGCCGTTCTCACGGGCGATGTGCTCCACCGCCCGCCGCAACACCCAATGATCGATGGGGCGGATCAGGCCGGATTCCTCGGCCACTTCGATGAAGCTTTGCGGCGAGACTAAGCCGCCGGCCTCGGAACGCATGCGCAACAGGGCCTCGTAATGGACGATACGACCCTCCTCCAATCCCAGGATGGGCTGGAACACCAGAGTGAAGCCGTCGTTCTTGAGGGCGTCGTCGATGCGCTGGCGCCAGTGGACATCGTGCTGCATCTTGGCCCAGGCATGATCGAGCTCGGTGAACAGGTGCCAGCGCCCCCGGTCTTGCTGTTTGGTCTGATACATGGCCATGTCGGCCTTGGCCAGCAGCTCGGTGGCGTCGGTACCGTGTTGTGGGAACAGGGCGATGCCGATGCTGGCCCCCACCAGATGGCGTTGGCTGAGACAGTCCACATGGATGGCGCTGATCTGTTCGCTGAGCTTGCGGGCCACGGCGATCACTTCTTCGGGGCTGCTCTCGGGGAGGACCACGGCGAATTCATCACCGCCGATGCGGGCCACCACGTCGGTCTCGCGCAGGGTATCGCTGAGGATCGCCGCTACTTTCTTGAGCACCAGATCACCGGTCTGGTGGCCGCTGGTGTCGTTGATGTATTTGAAGTCGTCCAGGTCGATGAACAACAGCCCCCCTTGACGGTGATGACGCTGGGCGCGGCTGATCTCGCCTTCCAGTTCTTGTTGCAACCGGCGACGGTTGTAGAGCCCGGTCAGGGGATCGTGCTCCGCCAACCAGGCATAGCGTCGCTCGGCCTGTTTGCGCTCGGTGATGTCCATGCCGATGGCGAGAATGCGTCCATGCTCGTCGTCGCTGTCCAGACGGGTGAAACGCCAGAGGTATTCCCGCCCGGTCTCGCCATCGCCCAGATGGGCCTCCAGTTCCAATTGGTTCACCCGACCTTCACCCAAACGGTTCATGGAATGCTGCAAATCCTGGGGGGCACCGGAGAGACTGAGCAGTTCGCTGATCCGCCTCCCTTCCAGGGACGCTTCCCGTTGCCGGAGCACGGTGCAGAAATGGGGATTGGCCAGCAGGATGGACCCGTTTGAATCGAGCACCAGGATGGCCGCTTCGGCGGTCTCCAGGACGCAGGCGATGAAGTCTTTCTCCCGCGCCAGCTCGCTGAGCCGGCGACGCAGCTCGTCGGTACGTTGGGCAACGGTGTCTTCCAGTTCCTCCAGGGAATCGGTGAGGGTGAGGATGGCATCGCGCACCACGTCCAGCTCATCGCGCATCCATTTCTTGTCCTCCAGCGAGCGGGCCACCTCCCGAGTGCCCTGGTAGTCGCGTTGTGCCAATCGCGGCAGTACCGCCGCCAGGGTACGCAGGCGCTGTAACGGCGGGGAGAGCATGAAGAACAGGATGGTGGCGGTGAGAATGAGACCGAGGGTGGCGATGAGTAGATCCCGCTTCCAGGCGCCTTGAATACTGGCGAGGCTGTCGCTGATGTCGGTGACGGTGACGAAGAAGGCGCGATCTTGATCACCCAGGCCTTCCAGCGGGATGAGCGCCACTTGATAGTGACGTCCGCCCAGGCCGAGGCGCTGCCCTTGTTGTACCGTGCCCACCTGGGGGAAGGCCTGGGCGGCGGCGTCGATTACCGGCAAGGTGATCTCGGCCCGGGAAAGCCCGGCTACCCCCATGCCCCAGGCCTGGGCACCGACGCGGCCCCCCTCCGGTAACAAAATACCGACATCGGTATGGGAGAGCTGACGAAAACCGGACAGCAGTTCTTCCAGGGTGGAACCCACCAGAGCCACCATGCGCCCCTGCTCCCCGAGGATCAAGGGGGTGAGGGTGTAGAGACGGCATTGATCGAGGCAATGGAAGAAGGGTCTCGGGTGACCTTGATCCAGCACCTCACGCACCAGCGCATTCATGGCACGGTCGTCGTGACGTTCGGGAGCGGCATTGCCCCAGTGTTGGATCACGCGACCGTCACCGTCGTAGAAGGTGATGGTGTCGATACCGAGATCCAGTTGGAAGGTCACCCAGTTCTTGTCCAGTACCCGACGAAACAAGGCCGGGTCACGCAGGGCCTCCTCGGTGTGCTGCGGCCACATGGAGGGCACCAGCGAGGCGATGCTCACCAAGCGGTTGACGTTTTGTTGAAACAGGGCGTTGGCGATGGCTCCCTGATTGGTCCGTTGGGTGTCCAGACGGTCGTTCAATTGCCGCTGCAGGTGCTGGTAACCGATGAGCGGAAAAATGGAATAGGTCACCAACAAGGCGATGCCCAGGCCGATGATCGCCTTCCAGGTGAGGCTCAGGAAGTGCACGCCGCGACTCATGGTTCAGAACCGGTAGGCCAACATCAATGCCCACAATCCCCAGCGACGCATGAGATCGCTCTGGGCCCGGTCGCGGCTGGTGAGCCAGGCGGTCCCGTCAATCCAATGACGCTCCACCTGCAAACGCCAATCGTTCGACCACTCGAGACTCACCCCCAGGGTCCAGTCCCTGGCATAACGCAGATGGGCCGGTTCCCCGGTCTGCTGGGCGTAACGACGCCCTTCGGCATCACTGCGATCCACCATCAAATGATCATAACGCCCCAGAAGTTTGAAACGGGATCCGAGACGCCAGGTCCCCTGCAGGTAATAACTCTCTCCGGTCACGCTCATGTCTTCGAACGGGGTGGCGGTGAAACCGCGATAACGCACCGGCCGCAAGGCGAATTCACCGGTGATTCCCAGCCGTTCCCTCTCAAGCGCCAACGACAACACCACCGGCAAGAATCGGACCTCTCCCGCAGGGAAGGCCTCGGAGCCACGAT
>JALSHN010000117.1 GCA_026982215.1 Gammaproteobacteria bacterium | reverse complement strand
TGCCTCGGATCTGGTTGCGGGCATGTTCCAGGTTCTTGCGCAGGGTGGCCAGGGTGGTGACCCGCTCGATCTCCAGTCGCTCCAGGGCCTCCTCCACCCGCCCTTGTTCCTTGAGGGCGAGCAGTTCGTCGGCCAGGGCGTGGATACGGCGGTGGGGTGCATCCAGGCGTTCGAGGATCTCGGCGAGGTTGTCGTCGCGGGTGGTGAATTGGGCGTACCACTTGCCAAAGGGGCACTGATCGGGATCCCGTGCCTTGGAAAAAGGCACGTCTTCGCGCAGGGATCGGGCCAGGGCATCCACCCAGTCGATGTGATCTTGCTCCCGGGCGGTGAGGGTTTCGATCAGGGCTTCTTTCTCTTCCACCCCGGAGCGCATGCCGAGGAGTTTGGCGAAGTTGTACACCGCCATGGGGGTGCCGCGGTATTCCACCACCCCCAGCAGGCCGGGGCTGCGCAGCGGAGTGCGGTGCAGACCGGTGAGTTCCTGGGTCACCGAGAGGACATGGGCGATGTCCACCCCGAACAGCTCGTTACCCGCCCAGAAAGTGAACACGGTGAGGGCATCGTCGCCCAGGCTGGTGTCCTGGGCCAACAGGTCGTTCGCGTGTGCGGCATCCATCCTCGCCACCTCTGCCATGGATCTGGCAGGGGTATCGGTCAGCGCAGACGGAAATTGAGCCTCAAGAGCGGTGGCCGTAGAGGCGGGCGTAGGCCTCGGGATCGGTGAGTTCGCGCAGATCGACGAAGGCCCCGCTGGGCCGGCGACGGATGGCCTCCAGTTGGTCCAGCAACCGGCGGGCGGCCTCGCGGGGGCCAGGCATGGCCTCGCTGCCCCGGGCCTCGCGCAGGCGTTTGAGGGCGGGGAAGGCCTCGGCGTCGGCCTCTTCGCACAGGTGATCCATCAACGGGGTGTCGATGATCCCCGGCGCCACGGCACTGATGTGGCTTTGGGGAAATTCGTGGGCGTAGAGGCGGGCGAGCATGTTGAGGGCGGCCTTGGAAAGGGCGTATCCACCCCAACCCTTGTTGCCCAGTACCGAGGCGCCGGAGGAGATCATGATCACTTGGCTGACCGGCCTCCCCCAGCGGTACAGCCAGTCCATCACCGTCTTGTTGGCCCACAGATTGACCTCCATCACCGCCTTGACCTCCTCCAGGGGGGTGTCCACCAAGCGTTGGATGCGGCCGAGCACCCCGGCGTTGAGGACCACCAGGTCGAGCTCGGACACCTCCCCCAACAGGGCCTCCAGGCGCTGGGGGACAGCCTCGGCCTCGGTGAGGTCACAACAGACGTGGTGCACCCCCCGGGGATGGTCGGGCCGGCGACTGCAACCATGGACCCGCCACCCCCGCTCCATGAGTTCCTCGGCCAGGCCGCGGCCGAATCCGGAGCTGGTACCGGTAATGAAGGCCTGTTTCATGGCGATCTCCTCTCGAAGACGGCGATGGATTCCACATGGGTAGTGTGGGGGAACATGTCCATCACCCCGGCCCGTGCCAAACGATAGCCCTGGGCCTGGATCAGGCCGGCGTCGCGGGCCAGGGTGGCGGGGTTGCAGGCGACGTAGACGATGCGTTCCGCCTGGAATCGGCCGATGTGGGCGGCGATGAGCTCGGCACCGGCACGGGCGGGATCCAACAGCAGCGCATCGTAGCGCCGGCTCGCCCAGGGGACCTCCAGGGCGGCCGGATCGGCCAGATCGGCGACGTGGAAATCGACATTGTCGATGCCGTTCTCCCGGGCGTTGGCCTCGGCGCGCTCAATGAGCCCGGCCTCCCCTTCAACCCCGGTGACCCGGCCGGCGCGGCGGGCCAGGGGCAGGGTGAAATTGCCCAGGCCGCAGAAGAGGTCCAGCACCGCTTCCGTGCCGGAGAGCTCCAGGGCCGCCACCGCCCGCTCCACCATGGCCCGGTTGATCTCGCTGTTGACCTGGGTGAAGTCGCTGGGGGCGAAACGCAGCCCGACATCGAAGGCGGGATGGCGGTAGCGCAACAGGGACTCCCCCGTCTCCGGCCACAGCCGATGCACCGTATCCGGGCCGCCGGGCTGGAGGAAAATCATGAAGCCGTAGACCTCGCCGAAGGCGCGCAACAGGTGCCGATCCGCCTCGCTCAGGGGCTCCAGGTGGCGGAACACCAGGGCAGCGTCCTCGTCCCCCAGGGCCACCTCGATCTGGGGAATGCGATCGCGCACGGAGAGGCCGTCGATCAGCCGGGAAAGGTCGTCGAGGCGCTCGCCCACCCGGGGATGGAGCACCGGGCAGGTGCTCAGATCGGCGATGTAACGGCCGTTGCGCTCGCGGAACCCCACCAACACCTTGCCCTTGCCGGGGACGTGTTTCACCCCCAGACGGGCCTTGCGCCGATAGCCCCACACGGGACCGGTCAAGGGGGGCCACCACTCCGCCGGCTCCAGATGGCCGATGGAACGGAGGTCGTTGGCCAACTGGGCCTGCTTACGGTGGATCTGCGCATCGGGGGCCATGTGCTGAAGGCTGCAACCGCCGCAGACGCCGAAGTGGGGACAACGCGGCACCACCCGCTCGGGCGAGGGCGCCAACACCTCCAACAATTCCCCCTGATCGTACTGACGCCGGCGGGCCGTGATGCGAAACCGCACCCGCTCTCCCGGCAGGGCACCGTGGACGAAGACGACCTTGTCATCGACCCGCGCCACCCCTCGACCATCATGGGAAAGGTCGGTGACGGTGGCGGTGAAGGGATCGGGGGGGAGACGGCGACGGCGCTTGCGGCTCATGAATGCACCGCCTCGGCCCCTTCATCCCACGCCGCCAGAAAAGCATCCAGGTGGGGTTTTCGTTCCTGGCGCAGGGCCTCCCGCACCCGCTGACACTCCGCCTGATAGGATTCCGGCTGCAGGCGGCCGCGCATGAGCTCGAAGCGCAGATAGACCAGATAGGTATTGAGGACATCGGTCTCGCAATAGTCGCGGATGGCCTCGATCTCGCCGGCCTGATAGGCCTCCCACACCTTGGCACCGCTCATGCCCATCTTGCCGGGCAGGCCCAGCAGGGTGGCGATCTCGTCCAAGGGGGCGTTGGCACGCGGCTGATAGGCGGCGAGCACGTCCATGAGGTCGGTGTGGCGCATGTGGTAGCGGGAGAGATAATTGTTCCAGCGAAAATCACGGTCCTCGTCGCCGGTCTCCCAGTAGCGCGGGGCACTGATTCCGTGCAACAAGGCGCGGTAATGGAGCACCGGCAGGTCAAAGGCGCTGCCGTTCCAAGAGACCAAGGTAGGCGTGTAGCGCTCCAATCCGTCGAAGAAGCGCTGGATGAGCTCGGCCTCGGGAGACTGGGGAGTACCGAGGGACCAGACCTTGAAATGGGCCCCGTGACGCATCACCAGGGAGATGGCGACGACCTTGTGCAGATGCAGGCGCAGAAACTCGGAGCCGCCGGTCTCCTGGCGCCGCTGGTGGAACATCACCGTGGCCACCTCGGTATCACTGAGCCCGTCCAGGCCATAGAGCCGCCGGCCGGCGGCCACGTCGGGAACGGTCTCGATATCGAACACCAACACGTTCATGGGCATCATGCCGGAAACACCCCGGTGGAGAGATAGCGGTCGCCGCGGTCGCAAATGATGGTGACCACCACCGCCTCCGGATCCTCGGCGGCCACTTGCAGGGCCGCGGCCACCGCGCCACCGGAAGAGATGCCGGCGAAGATCCCCTCGCGGGCGGCCAGCGCCCGGGTGGTGTCCTCGGCCAGCGCCTGATCCACATCGATGATGCGATCCACCCGCGAGGCGTCGTAGATCTTGGGCAGATACTCGGACGGCCAACGGCGGATACCGGGGATGGAGGCCCCTTCCGCCGGCTGCACCCCGACGATCTGGATACGGGGATTGCGTTCCTTGAGGAAGCGCGAGGTGCCCATGATGGTGCCGGTGGTCCCCATGGCGGAGACGAAGTGGGTGATCCTGCCCTTGGTGTCGCGCCAGATCTCCGGCCCGGTGCCCTCGTAGTGGGCCCGGGGATTGTCGGGGTTGGCGAATTGATCCAACACCTTGCCCCGTCCCTCCGCCTCCATGGCCTGGGCCAGATCGCGCGCGCCCTCCATGCCTTCCTCCTGGGACACCAGGACG
>JALSHN010000116.1 GCA_026982215.1 Gammaproteobacteria bacterium | reverse complement strand
GGCAACGAGGTACATGTGCTATTGGTGGAGGATGACGAGGTGGACGTGATGAACGTCCAGCGGGCCTTCCGCAAGAACCGGGTGAGCAACCCTCTCCATGTGGCCGGTGACGGCCTGGAGGCGCTGGCGATGTTGCGGGGCGAGGGGAGGGCGGCGCTGGACCCCACTCCCCGAATCTGTCTGCTGGACATCAACATGCCGCGGATGAATGGGCTGGAATTTCTGCGCGAAATCCGTGCCGACCCCCGTCTGCGGCGCATGAGCGTCATCGTGCTGACCACTTCCGATGCTGAGCGCGATCTGGTGGCGGCGTATGATTTGCAGGTGGCCGGTTATATCCTGAAACCGGTGCGGATGGCCGATTTCATGGCCGCCGTGGCCGCTCTCAATCTGTTCTGGTCGATCAACGAGATCCCTTGATGCGCCTGTTGCTGGTGGATGACAACGAAGTGGATCGCATGCTGGTGCGCCGCTTGGTGCGCCGCTCCGGGGTGGCCGAGGTGGTGGACGAGGTGGTGGACCTCGCCGGTGCCTGGCGCCGCCTGGAGGAGGGCGACTACCACGTCATCCTGCTGGATCACCTGCTGCCCGATGGTGATGCCGCGGATTTCCTCGCCGATCTCCCCGAGGACGGGCCGGCGGTGGTGGTGCTCACTGGTCAGGGGAGCGAGCGCCTGGCGGTGCAGCTCATGCAGGCCGGGGCCAAGGACTACTTGGTGAAGTCCGAGCTCCAGGCCGATGGTCTGGCGCGTACGGTGCAGTTGGCCTACGAGCGCCAGCGGGCGGAGCGCATACGCAGCGAGGCGGAGGCGGCGATGGCCAAGGCCCATCGCAGCGCCCTGGAGGCGGCGCGGATGAAGAGTGAATTCCTCGCCAACATGAGCCATGAGATCCGCACGCCCATGAACGGCCTGTTGGGGATGCTCACCCTGCTCAAGGATACCCCTCTGGATGCCGAGCAGCGCGCCTATCTCGACGATGCCCTGGCCAGTGGTGAACATCTCATGGCCCTGCTCAACGACATCCTCGACCTCTCCAAGCTCGAGGCCGGCAAACTGGTGCTGGAACGCTTGCCCTTCCATCCGGGCGAGGTGCTCGGCCATGCGGTGCGCATGTACGCCCCGGGGGCCCACGGCAAGGGTGTCTCGTTGTGGCTGGATCTGGATCCCCACCTGCCCCGGGCCCTGGAAGGGGATGCCCGGCGGCTGCAACAAATGGTGTGCAACCTGGTGAACAATGCCGTGAAGTTCACCCGGCGAGGGGAGATCCGGGTGCATGCCGCCTGGTCGCAAGGACGGCTGACGGTGGAGGTGAGCGATAGCGGCATCGGTATCGCCGCCAAGGACTTGCAACGCATCTTCCAGCCTTTCGATCAGGCGGACGCCTCCACCACCCGTCTCCATGGCGGCACCGGCCTGGGGTTATCCATCGTGCGGCACTTGGTGGAGCTCATGGCAGGGGAGATCGAGGTGGACTCCCGCTTGGGCGAGGGCAGCCGTTTTCGCCTGCGACTGCCCTTCGAGGTGGTGGATGAACAACCTTTGTGTGCGCCTGGCGAGGCGGCGGATGAGCTGTGGCTCTACACGCCCCGTCCGGCGGTGGCCGACACCTTACGTGCCTGGTGTACGGCGCGGGGATGGCGGCTGCAGGTGAGTGACACGCCACCGGAATCGCTGGATGATCGGCTGTGGTTGTGGGATCCCTGGCCGCCGCATCCGGACAGTGATCCTCTGTGGCCGACGATCCCGGCGGTGGTGTTGTTGCCCATGGGCTGGGATAGCGAGTCCGCCCCTCTCCATGTCACCGTGCCCTGCCTGTTCCCCGAATGCCTGAGTCAAATCGAGGCCCATTTGAGCAGTCCGCCGCGGCTGCCGCGTCGGGTGTTGGTGGTGGAGGACGATTTGGGAAACCGTCGGGTGATGGAGGAGATGCTGCGCCGCCTGGGGTGTCGGGTCCACGGTCTGGCCAGCGGTCGGCGCTTGCTCGAGACGTTGGAGCGCGAAGGGCCTTTCGAGCTGATCCTGATGGATTGCGTGCTCCCGGAGGAAGACGGTCTGGAACTCACCCGCAGCCTGCGGCGGTGGGAACAGGCCCGGGGCCGTCCGCGCACCCCGGTGGTGGCGGTGAGCTCCCATGCCGATGCCGAGGTGCGTCACGCCTGTCTGACGGCGGGGATGGATGCTTTTCTCGCCAAACCGTTGCGTCTGGAGGGGGTGGAGTCGGTACTGAAGCCTTGGTTGGGGTGACGGCCGCCGTGACGTGCCGGTGCTATCCTTGACCATTCTCCTTCACTCCGTCCGTGCCAGTGAATTCCCTCGCCTCCGTTCATCCCCTGTGGTTGCTTGCCGTCTCCCTGGCCATCGGCCTGCTCATCGGTGTGGAGCGGGGCTGGAGCCGCCGGGACGAGGAAGAGGGGACACGGGTGGCCGGGGTGCGCACCTATGCCCTGCTGGGTTTGCTGGGCGGGGTGGCCGGCCTCATTGCCCAGCACCTGGGCGCGGTATGGCTGGGTGCGACCTTTGTGGGGGTGGCGGCGGCACTGGTGGTGGCACAGGTGCTGCGCTATCGGCACACGGGGGATCTGGGGGTGACCAGCCTGGTCGCCGGTTTGCTCACCTTCAGTCTGGGGGCTCTGGCCAGTTTCGAGTGGGTGGTGCCTGCGGTGGCCGGGGCGGTGGTGACCACCTTGTTGCTCAGTTACAAACCCCGTTTGCATGCCTGGTTGGCGCATCTGCGTCCCGAGGAACTCCAGGCCGCGCTGAAGTTGCTGCTCATCTCGCTGGTGTTGCTGCCCATTCTGCCCGACCGCGGATACGGGCCGTGGGAGGCGCTCAACCCCTATCAGATCGGTTGGATGGTGGTGTTGATCGCCGCCATCTCTTTCGTGGGTTATTTGTCCGTCAAGGTGGCCGGGGCACGGCGCGGTTTGTTACTCACTGCCTTGGCCGCCGGTCTGGTTTCCTCCACCGCCCTGACCCTGCATTTCGCCCGTCTCGCTCGGGTGGAGGCCGCCCCGGCCAGGCTGCTGGCGGCGGGGGTGTTGTTGGCCTGTGGGACCATGTTCCCGCGCATGTTTCTGGTGAGCGCCGCAGTGGATTGGCCGTTGGCGCAGCGTCTCGCCGGTCCTTTGGCGGCGATGGCCGTGGCGGTGTATCTCGCCGCCGCCTGGCAGTGGTGGCACACCCCCCGTGACACGCAGACCGCCGAGCGGGCCTCGGAGCCGTACCGTCAGAGTCCGCTGGAACTGGGCAGTGCCTTCCGTTTCGGGGTCTTGCTGGCGCTGATCATGCTCGCCGCCGAGGCCTTGCGCCGCTGGTGGGGCGAGACGGGTGTCTATCTGGTGGCCGCGCTTTCCGGTATCAGCGATGTGGATGCCATCACCTTGTCGCTGTCGCGCCTGGCCGGGGAGGAGTTGGCCTTGGGGGTGGCGGCGATGGGGGTCGTTCTGGCGGCAGTGAGTAATAACCTGGTGAAGGCCGGCATTGCGGCTGCCGTGAGTCATGGGCGGATCGCTGTGGCGGTGGTCCTGCCGCTGGTGGTGGCCTCGGCCCTGGGGGTGGCGCTGGCCTGGTGGGGGTGAGGTCGTTCGCGTTGCGTTACACTGAGCGGGGAGTCTAGGGTCGGGAGGGTGTGTGATGCGCAAGACGTCTCTGTTCGATCAGGTGGGTGGGCTGCCCACTCTGGAGCGGGTGCACAAGATCTTCTACGACAAGGCCTTCGCCCATCCGTGGCTCGGAAAGTATTTTGAGGGGCACAGCCAAGCGTTCCTGGAGCGGCGCCAGACCGAGTTCATGGCCGAGAAGATGGGCGGGCCGGTGGAGTACCGCGGACGAGATCCCTATCTGGCCCACAGGGCCATGTACATCCCACCGGAATTGTTCCGCCTGCGTTCGCGCTTGTTGGAGGAGGCACTGGAAGAGGCCGGGGTCCCCGAGGCGCTGCGCCGCCGCTGGTTACGAATCGACAACGCCTTCCACCGCCAGATCGTCAACCCCTCGGTGGCCGATTTCTATTCCCGCACCTGGAAATACGAGCTACGGGTGATCCACCCCTGCCCGGAAGGGCTTTCCGAGGACGGCGAGCCCCCACTCGACTCTCCCCGCCTCAAGGCGGACTGAAA
>JALSHN010000115.1 GCA_026982215.1 Gammaproteobacteria bacterium | reverse complement strand
CAGGAAACGATCGATCTTCAGGCCCACCAGATCCACCGGAACCCCGTCCAGGCGGGAAAACTTACGGTCTCCAGCCCCCATATCCAGATAGCGTTGCCATGCCGGACGCACCCGCCAGCGGTGCCAGCGTGCCTGAGCTCGCCCATTCACCTCAGGGCGCAACGCCCGCCAGCGATGAGACAGGCCCAACGCCAGTGACGCACCGGCAAAACGGCCGTCACGCGCCGTGGTATACCCCCCCTCCAGCGACCAGCCCCACTCATCGGGGTAGTGCCACATCACCCCACCCCAGCCACGGGCCACCACCCCGCCACCGGTGTGCACCCGCCCTCCCCCGGCGGCCCCCAGCATCACCCCAGCGCCCAGCTGCCACCGGGGCGAGACGGGCCACCAGCCCTGAATCCCCGCCAGCACCTGGGCGAAACCGTCCACCCCTCCCCCCCAAGCGCCGGCGGTCTCGAAATCGCCATACCAGCGCCCACGCCAGTGGGGTCGCCAGCGCACCCCCACCAGATCCATCCGCCCCGGCAGATCACCGCCCAGTCCACTATCCGGACGGGGGAAGTAATGTGTGCTCTGGACACCGAACCATTGAGCGTGAGACCGTCCCCGCCACTTCGGCCCCTCACCCCACCCCGGCTGTACCCACAGCGGCCAATCCCGTGACCAAGCGAGGGCCAACTGACGGCTGTCGATCCCCCCGTTGGGAAATTGCACCCAACTGGCCTGCACCCCCAGACGCCCACCGGCTGTCGCCCATGTCATCCCCATCTGGGGACGAATCATCAACCCACCGCCCTGAGGCGCCGATCCGCCACCCCCGCCGCCCACGAACAATCCCGCCCCGGCCTCCAAAGACCGCCAACGGTACTGCCATCCCCCCTCGAAACCGCCGGTGAAAAACCCGCCGCGGCGTCCGGTCACCGCGCCGTAGGTTCCCAGGCCCACATACACACCGTTTTCTCGGCTGAGAAAGCGAGTCAATCCCACCAAACCCAGCCATTCTCCCCCCGGAAGACGCAAATCCTCGAAACTCAGCCGCAAACCACCAGCCACCGGCCGGAGTGGCTCTTCGGCCTGCACCGGCACCAGTGGGAGGCAAAACAGCAAGGCCAACAGCCGAGCGCATCTCCGTATCATCTTCTATCCGTCTCGATGACCACGAGTCTCTTCCACCAAGGCCAGCAACGCCGCCAAGGGATCCTCGGCCGCCGTCACCGGTCGCCCCACCACCAGGAAATCCGCGCCTTGCTCCAAGGCCTGGGCCGGGGTGAGGGTGCGGCGCTGATCCCCCTGTGCCGTACCGGCCGGGCGGACTCCGGGCGTCACCCGCAAAAATGCCTCACCCACCCGATCACGAATCAGGGCCGCCTCCCGCGGGGAACACACCACACCGTCCACACCACTGTCCCGAGCCAGGCCAGCCAGCCGCAAGACGTTCTCCGCAGCACTTCCCGCCAATCCCACCTCGGCCAGCTCCTCGTCCGCCATCGAGGTGAGCACCGTCACCGCCACCAACAGTGGCCGACCCCGTGACGCGCCCTCCACGGCCTCGCGGGCCGCCGCCATCATCCGGCGGCCACCCAGGGCATGGACATTGACCATCCACACCCCCAGATCGGCCGCCGCCCGACAAGCCCCGGCCACGGTATTGGGGATATCGTGATATTTGAGATCCAAGAACACCTGAAAGCCACGGCCCACCAGGGCCTCCACCACCGCCGGCCCCGCGCGGGTAAACAGTTCCTTGCCCACCTTCACCCGACACAAAGCCGGATCCAGCCGACCGGCCAAGGCCAGCGCATCGGCGGCCTCGGGAAAGTCCAAGGCGACGATCACCGGCGAGATCGGGGTTCGCACATCAAACGCCACGCCGCTCCTCCATGGGTTTCATCAACCCCCAGCCCTTGCAGCTGGGACAACGCCAATACAACCGACCGGCATTCAGGCCACAGCCCTGGCAAACATAACGCTCCAGCGGCTCGGCCACGCGCTCCAACAGCGAGTGGAGCTCCGTCATGACCGTCTCGCACCCCAAACCCGGCTCCAGGCTCAGATACTGCAACACCCCCCGCACACTGACCCGCTGTTGCAGACGCTCGCGCAGACGCTGCAAGGCGACCTCATCCCCCGCCCGCGCCCGCAACAAATTCACCCAGGCCTCCAAGGCGCGGTGACCGTGAGTCTCCGCGAACAAGGACTCCAGCTGATCCGCCAGCTTATGCGGTTCCCCCAGTTGGTGGTAACAGCTCATCAACGGCTCCACCACCAAAGGCAGGTAATCAGGATCCTGGTCACGCACCCGCATCAGATAGGGCACCGCCTTACGGGGACGCGCCCGCTCCAGTTCCAGCTCGGCCAATAGCACCGTCGCCCGCACACAACGCCGATCCACCGCCAACGCGCGGCGCAGATGGCGCTGGGCTCGGGAGAGCTCACCGCAAGCCCGGGCCTGCTCGGCCAGCTCGCAATGATAATGCGCCATCGCCTTGAGATAACGCCCCTTCTCCAGACGCCGCGCCACTTCGATGGCCTGCTCCCACTCCTTTTCCTCTTCATAGACCCCCAGCAACTGGCGCCGCGCTGCCATTCCCAGGCGTCGTGAAGTAGTCAGATCGGCGAACAGCCGCTCGGCACGATCCAACAAGCCGGCACAGAGATAATCCCGCCCCAACTCGAAGAGGGCCTGCTCTTTCTGTTCCTGACTCAGGTTGGGGCGGGCGATGAGGTTTTGATGCAAGCGGATGGCACGCTCCACCTCCCCCCGCTGGCGAAACAGCTTCCCCAGGGCGAGGTGGATCTCCACCGTCTCATGATTGACCTCCAAGACGCGGACGAAAAGGTCGATGGCCTCGTCTTGTTGATCGTTGAGGAGAAGATTGAGCCCCTTGAGGTAGGTTTCGTCCAATCCGGGGCTGCGCCCGGCAGAAGGCCGGGGTTTACGCAACCAGGCGACCAAGATCCCGCTGGCGAGAAACGCCGCCAGGATCGCCCATTCGTTCATGGCGCCGCCTTACCCTGCCCTTGTTCGTCCTTCACCGGGAGAGTGCGCAGATTGTCCAGCTCCTTACTGGCCGTCTTGAGCTGACGCCGCACCCGCAACAGCTCCATCCGCAAGCGCAACACCCAACCCAAAGCAAGCAGAAACCCCGCCAAGATGCCGACGATGAGACAGATCACCACCAGCAGGGCCAACGGCAACTCCGCCGAACCCAAGTAATAGTGGATCACCACGGGGTGGGCGTTGATGACAGAAAAAGCAATGGTGGCGGCCAACAACACCAAGGCCACGACCACCGACAGGATGCGGCTCATGCGTCCTCCGGCAGAAGCATGGATCGAGCGGGGATTATGGAGGAGAGCCGGGTCAGGTGCAAAGACGCAACAGCGGGATCAATCGAGAGAGGCTCGCGCCGTACCCCGTTCCTCCCGGGCAGCCCGCTCCTTTTGCCATGCCTCATCCACCCGCCGCCGGAGCTCCTTTCCCGGCTTGAAATGAGGGACGTACTTCGCCGGCAAAGGCACCGGCTCGCCAGTCTTGGGGTTGCGCCCCATGCGTGCCGGACGGAAATGCAGAGAAAAACTGCCGAAGCCACGAATCTCGATCCGCCGCCCCGAAGCCAGGGCCTGCGTCATCTGTTCGATGATCGTCTTCACCGCCAGCTCCACATCCTTGTAGGCCAACTGCGGCTGCTTACGGGCGATATTGTCGATCAACTCGGACTTGGTAACCGCATGGTCCTGTCGCAACTCACTCATCTTCGGCCTCGCCCCCTCGCCCACCGCCGCAAACCGGCAACGGCACAGCAGGCTTTTCCTAGCGCAAGTCTATGAAATATCTACAATCCCCACGCACCGGATCATACAGGCGCCCGCCACACCTTGGCAAGCCCGACCAACGCCTGCCATCAAAACCGCACAAGCCCCCGAATGGGCATGAACCGTATTGCCGCGGATTCCCTCCACAAACCCCAACGGGCCGGCCATTGACCAACGACACTTCACGGATCTGCTCGGCAAGCGTACCGCGCGCTCGGCGTAGAACTCGCTTGCGCAGCCAATTCTCGTGGGGGGGAGGTACTAAAGAAAAACCCCGTGGGACTCACCCGACGGGGTTTGCGTCAACAGAA